>JAJPKI010000108.1 GCA_021323835.1 Verrucomicrobiota bacterium
GAAAAATTATGTGCAGGAATACGGTCGGCGCGGTAATCCAAACGGCTGGCATTTTCTAACCGGCGATAAAACTTCGATTCAAACGCTCGCGGACGAAGTCGGATTTCGTTTCGCCTGCGATTCTGCGCTCAAACAATTCGCGCATCCGAGCGGATTTGTCGTTTTGACGCCGGACGGAAAAGTGTCGCATTACTTTTTTGGCGTCACATTTTCGCCGAAGGAATTGGATTTGGCATTGCGCGATGCGAATGCAAAAAAAATTGGTTCGCCGATTGAACAATTTGTTTTGCTTTGCTGCGAATATAGTCCGTTGCGCGGCAAATACGGAAATCTCGCAATGGGAATTGTTCGTGCCGGCGGAATTGGAACTGTCGTCGTGCTGGGAATTTTTTTTGTTCGAGCAAATCGTCGCAAGCCGGAGGCGCGCAAATGACGTTTCCCATTTTTCCAAAAGCCGCTTCAACGACTGCCGTGCAGACGGATTATTTGTATTTTATGCTGCTCGGCTTCAGCGCGTTCATCCTCGCGCTCGTTTTTTTCCCGATGATTGTTTTCCTGTTCAAATATCGTCGCGGAAAAAAAGCCAATCGCGTTGACCCGCATTTGCCGGAAATGAAAGTCGAGGTCACGTGGACGATCATTCCGATTTTTATTTCGCTCGGGTTTTTCGCGCTTGGCGCGCGGGCGTATTTCACCGAAGAAGTGCCGCCCGACGGCACGCTGGAAATCAACGTCATCGGCAAACAATGGATGTGGAAAATCCAACATCAGGAAGGCAATCGCGAAATCAATGAATTGCATTTGCCCGTCGGTCGCGCAGTGAAACTTACGCTCGCGTCCGAAGACGTGATTCATAGTTTTTTTATTCCCGCGTTTCGCATCAAGCAGGATGTCGTGCCCGGCCGCTTCACGACGGAATGGTTTCAGCCGACGCAAATCGGCGTGTATCATTTTTACTGCTCCGAGTATTGCGGCGCCGACCATTCAAAAATGCAAGGAACAGTTTTTGTCCTGTCGCCGACCGAATATCAAAATTGGCTCACACGCGGCGAACCTAAAAATTCCCTTGCGCAATCCGGCGAAAATTTATTTCGTCAACTCGGTTGCAGCGGCTGCCATGTCAACAGCCAGGCTGTTCACGCGCCGCCGCTCGAAGGACTTTACGAGAAACTCGTGCCGTTGAACGACGGCACATTTGTTCGCGCAGACGACAAATACATTCGCGATTCGATTCTTTTGCCTAATTCACAAATCGCCGCCGGTTATCAGCCGGTAATGCCAACGTTTCAAGGACACATCACCGAAGAACAATTACTGCAACTCATTGCCTACATCAAAAGCATCGGAAACGAAACGCCGCAAAAAAATCCATGAGTGAGGAAAATAAAAATTATTTGAGCACGGGCGACACGGTGAAATCGTGGCTGTTAACGACTGACCATAAGCGCATCGGCATTTTGTTTCTATTTTCGATTTTGCTTTTCTTCACCATCGCCGCCGTCGCCGCGGCGCTCATGCGCATCGAATTGCTCACGCCGCAAGGCGATTTGGTCCACGCGGACACATACAACAAACTTTTTACGATTCACGGCGTCTTGATGGTTTGGTTTTTTTTAATTCCGTCCATTCCCAGCGTGCTCGGCAATTTTGTGATTCCGCTGATGATCGGCGCGCGCGACATGGCGTTTCCGAAATTAAATCTGTTGAGCTGGTATTTGTTTATCATCGGCGGATTTTTTGCGTTTCACGCCATCATTCTCGGTGGCGTAGACACCGGTTGGACATTTTACACGCCTTACAGCAGCGCGTATTCGAACTCGCACGTCGTCGAAATGGCGCTGGGAATTTTCATCGCCGGCTTCGGCTCGATTTTGACGGGCTTGAATTTCATCGTGACAATTCAAACGATGCGCGCGCCGGGACTGACGTGGTTTCGTCTGCCGCTTTTTATTTGGTCGCTGTTTGCAACGAGCGTCATCCTCGTGCTCGCGACGCCGGTGCTGGCCATCACGCTCGCGCTGATGAGCGTCGAACGGATTTGGGGCATCGGCATTTTCAATCCCAAACTCGGCGGCGACCCTGTTTTGTTCCAGCATTTGTTTTGGTTTTATTCGCATCCGGCGGTTTACATCATGATTTTGCCGGGCATGGGCGTCGTCAGCGAAGTCATCACATGCTTCGCGCGAAAGAAAATTTTCGGCTACTACTTCGTCGCCTTTTCAAGCGTGGCGATTGCCGTCGTCGGATTTCTCGTTTGGGGACATCACATGTTCGTCAGCAGCCAATCCATTTACGCCGGCATGGCGTTTTCCATCTTAAGTTTTCTCGTCGCGATTCCGTCGGCTATCAAAGTTTTCAATTGGACGATGACACTTTATCGCGGCTCGATTTCCTTTGAAGCGCCGATGATTTACGTTCTGTCGTTCATCGCGCTTTTTGTCATCGGCGGATTGACCGGCCTGATGCTGGCGACGCTGCCGGTGGACGTTCATGTTCACGGCACTTATTTTGTCGTCGCGCATTTTCATTACATCATGGTTGGCGGAATGGTCACGGCGTTCATGGGCGGGCTGCATTATTGGTGGCCGAAAATTTCCGGGCGCATGTATCCAGAAAAACTCGGGCAACTCGCCGCCATCATCATGTTCGTCGGCTTCAACCTCACTTTTTTTCCGCAATACATCCTCGGCTATCTTGGAATGCCGCGACGCGTTCACGAATACGCGCCTGAATTTCAGATTTACAATGTGCTCTCGACTGCGGGCGCTTCAATTCTTGGTGTCGGCTATTTGTTGCCGTTGATTTATCTGCTATGGTCAATCTTCTATGGCAAGCGCGCAACGGCAAATCCGTGGAATGCCACCGGCCTCGAATGGCAAACATCATCGCCGCCACCGAAAAATAATTTTCACGAGACGCCGGTCGTAACTGAAGAGCCTTACAATTATCCGCCGTTGAATGAAATTGGAGAAATAACTTTGGCCTCAAATGAACATAAATAAAACATCCGCAGATTTCGCAGATGTGCGCAGATTAAATTTTTTAAAAATGAATCCGCGAAAATCGGCGCAATCTGCGGGTAAATCTAAATGAAAGAAAACTCCATCGTCGCCGACCAATTTGAAAATGCGCAGCAGCAATCCGAAGCCGCGCATCTTGGCATGTGGACGTTTATCGCCACGGAAATTTTGTTTTTCGGCGGATTGTTCCTCGCCTACATCGTCTATCGCCATTTTTATTTCACCGAATTCGTCGCCGCGAGCAAACATACCGAAGTCTTATTTGGCACCATCAATTCAATCATTTTGCTGACGAGCAGTTTGACGATGGCGCTGGCCGTTCATGCGGCCAAAGAAAATTATCGCCTGCAAATTTCCCGCTGGCTCGCGTTGACAATTTTCCTCGGCCTCGCCTTTCTCGCGGTTAAAGGACTCGAATATCACGACGACATTGAGAACAAGCTCGTTCCCGGCGCGCATTTCGATCCATCGCTGCCGGCGCAATCGCAAATCTTTTTCTGGCTTTACTGGACGATGACCGGACTTCATGCGATTCATGTCACCGTCGGCCTCGGCGTTTTATCCACAATGTTGCTGCTTGCGCGAAAAGAAAAATTTTCTGCGAATTATAACACGCCGCTGACGCTCGCGGGACTTTACTGGCATTTCGTCGACATCGTGTGGCTATTTTTGTTCGCGTTGCTTTACGTCATCAGCCGTCACAAATGAAATCGCATCATCCAACCAAAAAACTATTCGTCTTCGTCTGGCTGGCGCTAGTCATGATGCACTTCATGATTCTCGGCAGCGCGTATTTGAACCTCGGCTTCGTCAACACGCCGCTCATCCTCGTTCTCGCCGTCGTGCAAATGCTGCTCATCCTCGCTTATTTCATGGAAGCGCGTTACAGCGCGAAATTGATTTGGATCGCCGCCGCGGCGGGTTTTTTCTGGCTGCTGATTCAGTGGATACTGACCTTGAGCGACTACTTGATGCGCCAGTGGCATTAAGTCTTACGGTTATTTGCCATCGCTGAACATAATTAGAAATCACGCTTGCCCTTCTTCACCCCGTGGTTCAGTTTTGGAACTAAGACTGAAAAATCACAATGAACCGGACGCAAACAATTTACGCAGCCGCATTCGTTGGAATGGCAATTTGGCTGGCCGTTGAACACCGGACTCTTCGCGAGCAAGGCCGGGAAATTGCCGCGCTGCAACAACAATTAAATCAAACGGCACAACTTGTCGCGAAGAAGGATGAAGAAATGTCGTCTCTGGCTGCCTCGTCACGTCGGCTGCAAGTTCAGGCGGAGAATCAAAACAAAGAGTTGGTTCAATTGCATGATGAGGTTCGTCGACAAACCAATGAACTTGAAACACTGCGCGGTGAAATAGACCAGAACCGCATGGTTAACGGCGGCGGCAACCGACAAAATTTCAACCAGACGACACCGGCGGAACGAGAAGCAGCTTCCAACGCTTCGCGCCTTAAAATTCTCGAAGCATATTATTGGACGCAAAACAGGGTCATAAATGTGACTCAACAAATCCGGGATAAAATTCTTGGCGACAAACTCGAAGTGATTGCAGGGAATGACTTGAGAGGTGACCCCGAATATGGCCAAACCAAAGCTCTCACGGTTGTTTACAGCTACGATGGCGTGACTATGACAAATGAAGTCAGGGAAGGCGAATTGCTGTTGATACCGGATGAACAGAACTAACAAATCACATCACCGATTCGGCATCCGCGAAGGCAATTGTGCTGATGAGCGCATTTTCCGATTGCCGTGAATCCAACCGCGTGTGCTGCACGACAATCGGCACGTCCGATTCGATGATGCTTGCGAAATCTGTGCCGCGCGGAATCGGTTCCGGCTCTTTGAAATAATTGAAGCGAATGTGTTTTGTGCGGCGCGCGCCGACGGAAACTTTGTAAGGCCCGACCGGTTCGCGGTCGGAATAAAAAATCCAAATCTGCAAATGTGTTTCTTCGTCCGAGACGTTCAGCACGCAAATGCTTTCGTGGCTGGTCATTTCCGGCTCGGGCCCGTGGCTGGTTTTGGGAATGTAACCTTCAGCAATCGCCCAGCGTTTGTGGCCGACGGGCGCGAATTTTTTTTGTTCGAGCGGATTCATCGAAATTGCCTCCGTAATTTTGGAAATGCCAGCCAGCTTGCAATCGCCGCGCCGCCGAGCAATGCGCCAATCCAAACGCTCCGATGTTTATCGAGCCACAATTGCAGGCTAAAGCGCCGTGCGCGATTGTCGAAATTACCGTGCGCGCCGAACTCGCCGGATACGGGCTTGAATAAATTATTGGGGCGAGCGGGGTTTTCCGGCTCGCGGGTTTGTTGACTTTTGTAACAGGTGCGGGACAGAAATTTATCCACGAGCGACGGCGCAATTTTATTTCCAACAATTGCTTTTACTGTCGGACCGCCGACATAAATTTCTCGACGCTTGTGTGTTGCGGCAAAAATAATCGCGTCCGCTGCGACTTCCGGTTGAAAAATTGGCGGCACTGGCTGCGCCTTGTTCGGCAAGCGGCTGCGCACCCATGAAAATTGCGGCGTGTTCACCGCAGGCATTTCCACGATGCACACGTGAATTTCTTTTTTGTCGTGAAGCAATTCTGTTCGCAACGAATCGCAAAATCCACGCATGGCAAATTTCGCCGCGCAGTAAGCCGATTGCAGCGGGATGCCGCGATACGCCAGCGCCGAGCCGACCTGGATAATCGTGCCGCGATTTCGCGGACGCATCCGCCTCAGCGCCGCAAGCGTGCCCCAGACATAGCCGAGATAAGTGACTTCAGTGACGCGACGATATTCTTCCGGCTTCATTTCCATGATGGGCGAAAAAACGGAAGCCATCGCGTTGTTGACCCAAATGTCAATCGGCCCGAATTCGCGCTCCAATAAAACCGCCGCCATTTCGACAGCATTTTCATCCGCAACGTCCGCAACCAAAACAATTCCGCGTCCGCCGAGTTCTTCAACTTCTTTGCGCGTTGCTTCCAATCGTTCGCGGTCGCGCGCGAGCAGGCCGATGCTTGCGCCGCGTTTTGCAAATGCCCGAGCCGTCGCGCGTCCGATTCCC
>JAJPKI010000061.1 GCA_021323835.1 Verrucomicrobiota bacterium
TACGGCACAGCGGTTTTTGTCGAAGCGTCGTAAAATTTTCAAAGCATTTAGCGGAGCTTGTGGCAGAATAATGCGATGAAGGCGTTGACGCGAAAAAGTCTGCTCGCCCGCGCGCTCGGCAAATTGGCCGATGGCGTGATTCTTCAGCCGCGCTGGTTTTTTTATCCGCAACTGATTTTGTTCCTCGGCTCGATTGCTTACACGATTTTCTTTTTACAGTTCGACATGGACCGCGACCATTTGGTCGGTTCAAATCAATCCTACCAAAAAAATTATTTGGTCTTTCGAAAAGAATTTCCGCAGCCGGACGATTTAGTCGTCGTCGTGCAAAGCGATGACATCGAGAAAAACCGGCAGTTCATCGAGCGCATCGGCGCGAAAATGAAAGCGGAAACGAATTTGTTCGTGGATGTTTTTTACAAAGGCATGCCGGATTTGGGGAAAAAAGCGCTGCTGTTTTTGGACGAGGATGATTTGACGAATTTACAGGGCAAATTGAACGACGAAATGCCGTTCGTGCAGCAATTTTCGCAGACGACGAATCTGATTTCCTTCTTCGACCAAATCAACACGGCGTTTCGCACGTCGCCGCGCGAAGAAAACGCGCAAACCAAATCGCTCCTCGATGCCATTCCCGCGCTGCAACAAATTGTTTCGCAAGCGGACGACGGCTTGAAACGGCCCGGCAATCCGCCGTCGCCGGGCGTCATGGCGTTATTTGACCCGAGCGCCGTCGCGTCGAATTACATCACATTTGCGGATGGAAAAATGTTCATCGCCACCGCGCACGCGCCGAGCGAAGCCATCAACGATGTGCCGCCGACTCTTGGAATGTTGATTAAAAACGCAATTCTCGAAAATTTTTTCCATAAACGCACCACGACCGGCGATTTGAACAGCGACGCCGTCGAGCGGTTGCGCGAATTGGCAATACAAACACAGGCGGAAGTCGGCGGCGTGAACGTCGGCATCACCGGCCAGCCGGTTTTGGATTATGATGAGATGACGCAATCGCAAAAGGACACGACGTTGGCCGGCATCGTGTCGCTGTTTTTGTGCGCGTTGATTTTTATTTACGGCTACAACGAAACCGGCCGGCCGATTAAAGCGACGATTTGCCTTATCGTCGGCATGGCTTACACGCTGGCGTTCGCGACGCTCGCCGTCGGACATTTGAATGTTCTGACAATTACCTTCGTGCCAATTCTCATCGGTTTGGCAATTGATTACGCGGTGCATTTGGTCACGCGCTACGAAGAATAATTGCGCTGCGGTCGCACGAAGGAATCCGCGCTGAAAACGGCGATGGTTTGCACGGGCCAGGGAATTTTCACCGGCGCATTGACAACGTCGGGCGCGTTTATCGCAATGTATTTCACGGATTTCAAAGGCATTTCGGAAATGGGAATTATTTGCGGCGGCGGTTTGCTGCTGTGTTTTATTCCAATGATGACGCTGCTGCCGATTTTGCTGTTGCGCGGGCGGCAAAATGTTTTAGACATCAAAATGAGCGCGATGCGCCGGCGCGAAAAAATCGAAAATATCTGGCTGCAACGGCCGATTATTGTTTCGGCTATCACGGGCGCGCTATGCATCGCGGCGGCAACACAAATTCCGCGCCTGCGATTCGATTACAATTTGTTGCACATGCAAAGCGAAGGCTTGCCGGCGGTCGAGTTCGAGCAAAAGCTGATTGATTCGGGCGGCAAATCGGTTTTGTTCGGCGCGGTCATGGCCAATTCGCTCGACGACGCGCTGGCGCTGGAAAAAAAATTGCGCGCGCTGACCAATACCGTTGCCGACGTGGAATCAGTCGTGGATTACATGGCGCAAGACGCCGCGCCGAAATTAAAAATTATTGGTGAAGTCAAAAATGCGCTCGCGCCGTTGAAATTCAATCCGCCGGACGCGCAGCCCGTGGATATCACAAATCTTTCGACCACATTGTATTCCACGTCTGGTTATTTGGGTGCGGCGCTGGAGGAAATTGGGACGAACAACCCGGATATTTCGCCGAAACCATTGGCGTCGTTGCGCGTCGCGATTGAAAATTTTCGCAGAGACATGCTTGCAGACGATTCAAGCGAACGCGATGAACACGCAAAAAAATTGGCGGTATTTCAAGTGGCATTCCTCAATGACATTCGCAACACCTTTGAAATTTTGAAAAATCAGGACGACAGCGGGCCGTTGCGTCCGGATGATTTGCCGCCCGCGCTGCACGACCGGTTTATCGGCGTCACCGGAAAAATTCTTTTGATGGTTGACCCGAAAAAAGATTTGAACGACCGCGCCAATCAAAAAGAATTTTTAGACGAAGTGCGCGCGATTGTTCCGAACATCACCGGCACACCGGTGCAACTTTACGAATACACCGATTTGCTCAAGAACAGTTATTTGCAGGCGGCGTGGTATTCGCTCATCGCGATTACGTTAATGGTGTTTTTCCATTTTCGCAGCCCGCTCGCCGTCGTGCTCGCGCTAATTCCCGTTGGCATCGGCGCGTTATGGCTCGTCGGATTGATGGGCGCGGTCGGCGCGGAATTTAATCCGGCGAACATCATGACGTTGCCGCTCGTCATTGGCATCGGCGTCACCAATGGCGTCAACATTTTGAATCGTTACGCCGAGGAAGGCACGCCGAGCATCTTGACGCGTAGCACCGGCAAAGCCGTGCTCGTGTCGGGATTGACCGCGATTGCGGGATTCGGCAGTCTCATTCTCGCGAAACATCGCGGCATTCACAGCCTCGGCTGCATAATGTCCTTGGGTATCGCGACGTGTATGATTGCAGGATTAACTTTTTTGCCGGCGCTGCTGAACTTGATCGGAAAATATTACGCGCTGATAAAACAACAACCCAGTGTCAGCAAATCGCCGACACCGGGTCAGGAGGAACCGAGGTAAAACCTCAAGCATGAAAATATTAAATCACGCCTGCGAAAAGGTCAACTTGAAATGTTAATATCAATGTTAAATACGGCACCTGACACACAAAACAGCCAAAAAACAGCGTTACAATAACGATAACGTAAAAGTGGACTTTATTCACAACATTTTGACTATTCACAAATCCGTCTGCCGACAATCATGGCATGCATGGCAAATTTTATTAATCGCGGTTGCGTTCTCATTTTCCGCGAATGCGCAAAATAGTTCGACCAACGCGCAAAATGAATTTGTTGCCGGTCCGATATTTTCAAAATTTCCGCTGACAATCGGCGATGGCTGGCGCACAGAAATTGCAGGCCCATTTTTTTACAAGCAGCGCGACGATTCGGAAAAACTTTGGGCGTTGCCGCCATTTTTTTCTCACGAAGCCGACTCCGCGACGGATTCCGGCAAAGACGATTTTCTGTATCCGATTTTGACTTATGAATATTTCGGCACGCAACGCCGCTGGCAGTTCATTCAATTGTTCGCGACCTCCGGCGGCGACGACCCGGACAATTCCGGCAAGCATCGCGTCACCATTTTTCCATTTTATTTTTATCAACACTCGACCAATTCGGAAAAAAATTACACGGCTTTTTTTCCATTTTACGGCACGCTCAAAGACCGGCTGTTTCGCGATGAAATTCATTTTGTTATGTTTCCCATTTATGGCCAAACGCGGAAGCACGACGTGACAAATTACAATTACGTTTATCCATTTTTCAATTTGCGCCACGGCGACGGCATGAGCGGCTGGCAATTTTGGCCGGTTGTCGGCGCGGAACATAAAGTTGCGACTTATCGCACGAACAATTGGGGCGACGCTGAGACCATTCCAGGCCACGACCATTATTTTGCGCTGTGGCCGATTCATTTCTGGCAGAACAACGGCATTGGCACGACGAATCGCGAAAAAGTCCGCGCCGATTTGCCGCTTTATTATTTAGACCGTTCGCCGATGCGCGACCAAACGACCGTGCTCTGGCCATTTTTTTCGTGGATAAATGACCGGCAAAATAAATATCGCGAATGGGAATTGCCATATCCGTTCATCGTCATCGCGCGCGGCGAAGGCAAAACGACGACACGATTTTTTCCGTTGTTCAGCCGGGCACACAACGCGAGCAAAGAAAGCGATTTTTATTTGTGGCCGCTTTACACATTCAAAGCCGTTCACAGCGACCCGCTTGACCGCGAGCGCACGCGCATTTTGTTTTATCTGTTTCAAAATACGATGGACAAAAATACCGAGACCGGAAAATCCAAACGCCGTGTGGACCTGTGGCCGTTGTTTGTTTATCACCGCGATTTCAACGGCGACAATCGCCTGCAAATCATCGCGCCGCTCGAAACATTTGTGCCGGACAATCCCGACATCGAGCGCAATTGGTCGCCGCTTTGGTCCATTTGGCGTTCAGAGAACAATCCGCAAACCGATTCGCACAGCCAGTCGTTGCTTTGGAATTTGTATCGCCACGAGAAATCGCCGGACCGAAAAGAATTTTCATTTTTGTTCGGAATTTTCCAATATCAATCCGATGCGGCGCAAAAAAAACTGCGCTTATTTTTCATTCCCGTGATAAACTCGCATCGGCAAATGGCGACGAAATGATTTAGATATGTTTGAAAATATCGGCGAAATTGTTTTGCTGTTTTGGCGCACGTTGATGGCGCTGCCGCTGGTGTGGCGTCAGCGGCGCAAGGTCATGGACCAATTTTTTGAAATCGGCAATGCCAGTCTGCTGATGGTTTGCGTGCTGTCATTTTTCATCGGCGCGGTCATTGCATTGCAAACCGGTCCGGTTTTGGTTGAACGCAGTTTGTCCAGCGCAGTTGGCGGCGTTGTCGGCATTTCCATTGCTAAAGAACTTGCGCCGGTGATGATGGCAATTTTAATTGCCGGACGAATTGGCTCGGCGATGGCGGCGGAAATCGGCTCGATGTGCGTGTATCAGGAAGTTGACGCGCTGCGCACGATGAACATCAATCCAATTCATTATTTGGTTTTGCCGCGGCTCGTGGCGATTGCGGTTGCGCTGCCGATGCTCGTTGTGTTTGCGATTCTTGTCGGCTGGTTCGGCGGCGCCGTTGTGGCCGAAGCGAACGACCACATTGCAATCCCGTTTAAAGCATTTTTTCATGATTTGCGCGACATCGTGGTAACCAAAGACGTCGCGAACGGCGTTTTTAAAAGTTTTTGTTTTGCGCTCATCATCGGAATTGTTTCGTGCCATCAGGGTCTCGTGACTATCGGCGGGCCGCGCGGCATTGGACGTTCGGTGACGAAAGCCGTCGTCAATTCCATCGTGCTCATCGTGATTTTTGATTACATCCTGACGCGAATTCTTTTGAAATGAACAAATTGCCGAATAACAATTCCACCGGGGTGAGCCTGCAAGTGCGCGGGCTGCGCAAAAGTTTTGACGGCGACGAAGTGCTCAAGGGAATTGATTTTGAAGTCAAGCCCGGTGAAATTTTTGTCATCATGGGCCCGAGCGGCAGCGGCAAAAGCGTTTTGCTCAAGCATCTCATCGGACTCGAAGCGCCGGACGACGGCGAAATTTTGATTAACGGCGAATCTGTCCATACGGAAGACATCGCGTCGAAATACCGCATGGCATTGGTATTTCAATCGGGCGCGTTGCTTAATTCGCTGACGGTTGGCGAAAATGTCGGATTGTATTTGACCGAGCACCGCTTGAAAGAGCCGGAAGAAGTTGAAAAAATTGTTTCCGAAAAATTAAGCGACGTTGGTTTAAAAGACATTGAAAACAAAATGCCGAACGAACTTTCCGGCGGCATGAAAAAGCGCGTGGCCATTGCCCGCGCGCTGGTCATTGAGCCGCAATTGATTCTTTACGACGAACCGACGAGCGAATTGGACCCGCTTTCATCCGTCGTTGTCGGCGAAGAAATTTTGAAATTGAAAAATCGCATCCACGTCACGTCGCTCGTCGTCTCGCACGACCGCGATTTGGCGTTTGGCATCGCCGACCGGATTGCCATTATTCTTGACGGAAACATCGTCACCGTTGGCACGCCGGATGAAGTAAAAAATTTCAAAGACGAAGCGGTCCAAAAATTTTTACACGCATATTTGAAACGCGAAACCGAATAGCATATGAAAAATTCACTCGAAACCAAGTTGGGCATTTTCGTGGCTGTCACAATTCTCGCCGCGATTCTCGTCGTCGAGACCCTCGGCAATTTTAATTGGATGCGCGGTGGCTATCACATCAATGCGCTGTTCAATTCCGCGCAGGATTTGAAAGAAGGCAACGCCGTGAAAATGGCCGGCGTCGAAATCGGCCACGTGGAGAAAATCGAACTCGCCAACGACAGCCAAAAAGTCAAAGTCACGATGAAATTAAATTCCGATACCATTGTGAAAACCGACAGCAAGGCGACGATTCGTTTCACCGGTTTAATGGGGCAAAATTTCGTGAACGTAACTTTTGGCGGGACGGATTCGCCCCGGGCCAGTGAAGGCACGACATTGCAGACCGAAGAGCAGCCGGATTTGAACGCGGTCATGGCCAAATTGGACGAAGCCGCCGCAGGCATTAAACGTTTCGGCGACACTTTCACCGGAATTAAAATAGACAACCTCGTCGGACCGCTCATTGATTTCGTGAAACAGAACGGTCCGCATATTGGCGGCGCGGTTTCAAACATCGAAAACATCACGGCGCAAATTTCCAGCGGGCAAGGCACCGTTGGAAAAATTATTTACGACCAGACGCTTTACAATTCCGCCATGGACACAGTTTCCAATTTGCAAGACACCGTTGCCGGCGCGCGAGGATTGATTACCGGCATCACCAACGGACAGGGCACGCTGGGAAAACTCGCGACGGATGACACGCTTTACAATTCCACAGCCGCTTCCATGACCAATCTCCAGCAGATTTTGATGAAAATAAACCAGGGACAAGGCACGGTGGGCAAATTAGTCAATGACCAGGAATTTTACAAAAACGCAAAACTTTCGCTGCAAAAATTGGACAAAATGGCCGACAGCCTGGAAGACGAAGGACCGTTGAGCGTCGTCGGCACGATTGCGCAGAATTTATTTTAAGCGAGCCGAAGGTTTTTCAAAATCTTCACCGTGGAATGCGCTTTATTTAGCGTATAAAAATGCAACCCGGGCACACCCGCGCGCAATAAATCTTCGCACTGGCGCGTTGCATATTCGATTCCAAATTCCGCGCAGGCTTCGTCGTCATTTGCCAATTCGTCCAGCTTCGCTCGCAACGATTGCGGAACTTTCGCGCCGCACAATTGCGTGAACTTCGTGATTTGCGCCGCGCTCAAAATCGAAACAATTCCCGGCACGATCGGCACTTTCACGCCGAGCTTGCCGGCGACGTAATCGCGAAATTCAAAAAAATCTGCATTGTTGAAAAACAATTGGGTTAAAATAAAATCCGCGCCTGCATCTACTTTTTCCTTCAAGCGCTGCCAGTCGTCGTGCTTGCCGATTTTGTTCGCGATGTGGCCCTCGGGAAATCCGGCTACGCCAATGGAAAAATTATTTTGCGCACGGATAAATTTGACCAGTTCTGAAGCAAATTCAAAACCGCCGGGAGTTTTTTTGAAATCGCCGCCGCCGGGCGGGTCGCCGCGCAATGCGAGAATATTTTTGCAACCGAGCAAGCGGATTTTTTCCAGCACCGCGCCAACTTCATCCCGCTTGTGATTGACGCATGTCAAATGCGCGAGCGCGGTCAATTTATGTTTCTGCTGAATCGCGTCAACGATGTGGAGCGTTTTGTCGCGCGTGCTGCCGCCGGCGCCGTAAGTGACCGAGCAAAAATCCGGTTTAGTTTGCGCGAGCGCGGGGATGTGTTTTTCCAAAAGCGCGCGGTCGCCTTCGTCTGTTTTCGGCGGGAAAAATTCAAACGAAACCACAGGCTTTTTGGCCGACAGCTTCGCCGCGTAAATATCGCGAATGAATTGCACGTTTGTATTCTATCGGTGCAGCGAGCGTCCCCGCGAGCCGAAAATCAAACGCAGGTCGGCGCCGCGAACAAATCTTGCTCCAATCGCGTCGCGCAAGATACGCTTGGGCGATGCGGTTGCTTGACCGATATTTGCTACGCGAATTGCTTGCGCCCTTGGCTTATTGCTTTGTGGGCATTCAAGCATTCGTGATTGTTTTCACTGTGTTCACCGATTTGCAAAAATTGCAGGACAGCAAATTGCATTTCGTGGACACGGTGGAATACGCGTTCGCGGCCAGCGCGGATTTTTTGCCGATTGTCATGCCGCTGTCGCTGCTGCTGGGATTGCTGGTCACCTTGACGTATCACGCGCGCCACAATGAAATCACCGCCATGCGCGCAGCGGGCATGAGTTTATGGCGCATTTGCACGCCGTATTTTATGGTTGGAATTTTTGCGAGCGTGCTTTTATTCGCCTTGAACGAATTAATTGTGCCTCGCGGTGAAGATTTTGCGGACAAAATTTTAAATCGCTACATCAAGCAGTCGGACATTGTGGCCGGACAAAAGGAAATGCTTGGTTTCCAAAACGACCGCGCGCGGCGGACCTGGTTTTTTGAGAAATTTAATTTTGGCGCGCAAAAATTGACCGATGTCACCGTCGTTGATTTAAACGGCGGTCTAAAATTAAACGCCAGTTATGCCGTTCGCACGAACGGGGTTTGGACTTTTTTCAATGTCAGGGAAGATGTCCGGCCACAACCGGGTGAGCCTTTTGCACCGTTGTTGCAAACAAATGTTTTGGCTATGCCGGAATTTTCCGAAGAGCCGCGTGAAATGCGCATTGAATTGCGTATCGCCCAGTATGAATCAGAAAAATCCCGAAAGAAAATGGTGCCGTTGCGCGACATTTTCGATTACTTGCGATTGCGTTCGGGCGTGGAATCGGCCTGGTTGCAAACACAACTGCACCAGCATTTCGCCGCCCCGTTGACGTGCATCGTCGTCGTGCTCATCGCCATTCCCTTTGGCGCGGCGTCCGGCCGGCGCAATTTGTTTTTCGGAGTCGCCGGCAGCATTTTCATTTGCTTCGCTTATTTCACTATTCAACAAATCAGTTTTGCATTGGGCATCGGCGGCCATTTGCCGGGCTGGCTGGCCGCGTGGCTGCCGAATTTCATTTTTGGCGCCACGGGAATTTTTCTGACGATGCGCGTGCGATAATTCGATGAGCGACGAATTGCAAAAATTAAAATCGCGGCACGAGCGATTGCAATTGCTCTACCAGGTGAGCAACGTCATTCACTCGACGCTCGAACCGCAGGAAGCGCTGCAATTGATCGTGCGTGAAGCCGTGCGGTTGATGAATGCATCGAGCGGCTCGGTCGTGTTGATAAATCCCACAACGCATTTTTTGGAAATTCACGCGGCGGAGAATTTGCCGGCAGCGGCGATGAAATTGAAATTGCGCGTTGGCGAAGGCATCACCGGCTGGGTCGCGCGCCACGGCAAACCGGCGCGCGTCGGAAATGTCATTCATGACCCGCGTTACATCGTCGCGCGGCGCGGCGTGAAATCGGAATTGGCCGTGCCGCTGGAAGTGAACGGCGAAACGCGCGGCGTGATTAATGTGGATTCCGACCGCGCCGATGCGTTTAGCGCGGAAGACCAGGAACTGCTTCAGGAACTTGCGATTCAAGCGGCGAAAGTCATTCAAAACACATGGCTTTACGAGCAATTGCGGTTGAAAGCAAAATTATTCGAATCGCTCGCAGCGGTCAGTCGCGCAATTAATTCGACGTTGAATTTGGACGAAGCGTTGCGCGCCATCACGCGCGAGGCATGCGAATTGATGCGCGGGCGCATGTGCTCGCTAATGATGCTGGATGAAACGCGCGAATGGCTTGATTTGCGCGCGAGTCATGGCGCGGGTGAAATGTATTTGACGAAACCGCGGTTGAGCGTCGGCGAAAGCGCGCTCGGCGCGGTCGTGCGATTGAAGAAACCGTTGCAATTGGAAAATGTGCAAACGTCGAGCCGCTATCAAAATGTTGAGGTCGCGCGACGCGAAGGATTGATTTCATTGTTGAGCGTGCCATTGATTTTTGCCGGACAAGCCATCGGCACTTTGAGCGTCTACACCGCGCATCCATATCATTTTTCAAATGAAGAAATTCGCATCTTGAGCGCGCTGGCGGA
>JAJPKI010000237.1 GCA_021323835.1 Verrucomicrobiota bacterium
CGCCGGATACGTCCAGATTTCCGCCAGCGTCGGATGATAATGAGGAATCGCGGCCAATTCTTGAACTGTCATCCGTTTCGCCATTGCTATGACGATTTCGTGAATCAATTCGCCGCCCGCCGGACCGATGCACGTTCCGCCGAGAATTTCGCCTGACTTCGGGTCGCACAACAATTTCACAAAACCGTCGCGTGCTTCCATGATGATGGATTTGCCATGGTCGCCAAACGGATAACTCGCCGCGAGATAGGGAATGTTTCGCGCCTTCGCAATTTTTTCCGTGAAGCCAACTTGCGCGATGTGCGGGTCGGTGAAAACAATTTCGATGAACAGCCGGTAATCCATTTTACGCGAGCCGTTGGAAATAATATTTTTCCCTGCAGTTTCGCCCTGCAGCACGGCGAGATGCACGATGTCATGCAATCCCACGCAATCGCCCGCAGCAAAAATGTGCGGCGCGCTCGTGCGCATAAATTCATCGCAAACAATCCGGCCCTGCTGCGTCTGAACGCCCGCTTTTTCCAAACCGATGCCGACAGTATTTGGAACGCGACCAAGCGCAAATAAAATTTCTTCGGCGGACGCGGACGTCATTTTGCCGTGATGGTCAAAAATGATTTTCTTCAAACCATTTTCCATTTTAGCATCGAACATTTTTGTATTCGTAAAAACTTCCACGCCTTCGCGCCGGAAAACTTTTTTGATTTCTTCGGTCACGTCCGTATCAAAATCATGCAGCACGTGCGGACTGCGTTGGATGAGTGTGATTTTGACGCCGAAGCGTGACATGTATTGCGCGAACTCACAGCCAATCGCGCCGCCGCCGAGAACAAGCATGGATTTTGGTAATTTTGTCAGCTTCAACGCGTCGTCACTTGTTAAATAACCGACGTCGCGCAATTGCGGCAGCGGCGTTGGCGCGATGCGCGAACCGGTGGCGATGACAAAATTCCTTGCCGTGATTTTTTCGCCATTGCTCAATTCCAAAGTGTGCGCGTCCAAAAATTTCGCGTTAGCGCGGATGAATTTGAATTTTCCTTCATTCAATTGCTGGACGCGATAATCCGCAAATTCTTTAATGATGATATTTTTGCGCTCCATCGCCTTGGCGAAATCGAATTTCATTTCAGCGCGCTCAAGCCCCCACGGCGCAGTGTCGCGTGCCAGATGAATCATTTCCGCAGCGTAAAGCAGCGCCTTCGTCGGCATGCAGCCGCGCAGAATGCAGAGGCCGCCGACTTCTTCGCCGCCTTCGACGACGACAGTTTTCAGCCCGGCATTTGCCGTCGTTCGCGCCGCGGCAAATCCGCCGCTGCCGCCGCCGACAATTGCCACGTCGAAATCAAATTGCATCAAATGAAAATGCTCCGGCGGCGGGAATTGTCCAATCCATTTCTTCAACAATTGAGATTAAATTTTCAGCCGGAAGCCGATTCGATTTAATCCAACCGTGATAAGAAGAATGACCGCGCCGCAACCGGCGGAGCGCAAAATCGCGCAAGCCAGATTGGGTTCGGCAAGGCTGTCATACCAATCGCCAAGGTGCAGCAAATTGAAAACGGATTCCTGCATCTCAGAAATCAAATAAGCGAGCAAAACGTTTTGGCCGGCGAGCGCAAGCGGTTTGGAAATAAATTTCACAGGCTTCACGTCGCAGAAAAAATAAAATCCGAGCCACAGCGCCGCGGTAATCGCGTCCGCCCAAAAACACCACGACGGCGTGGCGTTGTTTTTGCTGATGCCATAAAGGCCGTTGACTAAAAGTGCAGCAAATGAAAATCCGGCGATGAAAAGCAGCGTGAATTTTATTTTTGATTTCAGCACAGACATTTCCGGAGAAATTAAAATGGTCGCGAGCAAAAGCCCGGCAACCGTAATTGCCTCTTGCGAGCCGAGCGTGCCGCCAAAATCTACAAAACGCGCCGGCCAAAAATTATCAAAGAAACCCTTTTTCGCGGCAGCGTAAAAACAAGTCATCAGCGCGACGGACGCGAGCAGCGCCGTGCGGTTGGTTTTGAAAATTACAAATAAAATTGCCGCCGCGAAATATGCCCAACCGATGAGTCCGAGAATTCCATACCAGCTCGTGTTGATGTGCAGCGGGTAGAGCGTGAGAATGTGAGATTTCTTTCGGACGAACGTCAGAGCGCACCAAAAAATTCCGGCAAATCCAATTCCACGAATGGCGAAGTTAAAATGTTTCCAGAATTTTGGCACTTTAGTGGGTGGCGAGATATTGCTGAACGCGTATATGGAAAATATGAACATGCTATAAACCCACAGCGGTTTTCCGCCGCTTTCGCCGTTCACCATCATAATTCCGAGTAACAGCAGCGCGAGTGTGCGCGTGACGATGTGCAGGATTTTTTTCCACGTCGGCATATTTTTGCCGAGCGCAAATGGAATGGACATGCCGACGATGAACAAAAACGCGGGAAAAACCAAATCCACAAACGTCATGCCGCTGCCGCTTTTGTGCCGGTCGCTGAAATGCACCATCCAGTCGGGCACGAGATATTCCGGCGCGCCGGCGAGGTCGTTCACAAAAATCATCATGAACATCACGAAGCCGCGCAGCGCGTCAATGGAAGTAATGCGGTTGGAAAAAGTTTGTGGCGCGGCAGTCTGGGTTTCCGGGGGCACGAGGGAATTTGGACAAATGCCGCGGCAAAGGCAAATTTCAAATTTTATCCCGTTCTTCGGGATTGAAATTGCTCACCGGCTGTTCAATGATTTGCGCATGAGCGAACGAATTTTCCCGCGCAGCCCGCGCGAAACGATGGATGGATGGCATTATTTGCCGCGTTACATTGACAAAATCCGGCTGCACCTCGCAGGCAAATTACATTCGGATTACGCGGACAATTTCGGCAAAGCATTTGACGGACTTTGGCTCAAAGCTGCCGGCGTCACGCATGAACAAATGATTGATATTGTGAAAAATTCCGTTTGCGACGGGCAGGTTTACGATTGGATTCGAGCGAACGTAAAAAAATCGCAATCGGAAAAAGATGCGCATTGGAAAGAAATGTTGAGCCGTCCGAAACCGGACGACGCTGAAGCTGTGGCGCGCTTGAAATTGCGCAAGGAGCAATGCGGCGCGCCAAATCGCGACGATGTGAAAACGTTTGTGGATGTGATTGATTTGGACGAGAAGCGGATTTAGTTAAACCGGTTCATTCGGATTTGCCGCGAGCCATTCGCTCAATCCCGGCAACGGCTGCGATAAAATTTTTTGGACTTTAGAAATGTCCAGCGATGTGTCCAATGCGCGCGGCGGTCCCGGAAAATCTTTGGCCGAGCCGGATTCGATTTTCGATTTCAATTCCGGCCAGCGTTGCACGAGCAATTGTCCGATTTGCCAGCGCGATAATTTTTCCGCGCCGGCCACATGAAAAATTCCGGCGCAATTCTTATTTGCCAGTTCCCATCCGGCGCGCGCCGTTTCGCCGGCAAAAATCGGGCAGCGAAATTCATCCGTGAACAATTTCATCTTCGATTTTTCATTCTGCAACGCCAGCCGTAATTGCTCGTTAAAGCCGCGCGTGCCGGTCTTGGACGCGCCGCAATTGATGGATGTGCGGATGACAATCGTTTTCGGATTTTGCAAAACGATTTGTTCGCCGACAACTTTGGTTTCACCGTAAAGCGAAATTGGATTTGGCAAATCCGTCTCGGTATAATTTCCTTTTTTGCCGTCGAAAATAAAATCGGTGGAAAGAAACAGAAATTGAATTTCCGCAGCCAATTCCGCGAGCAGTTTTGTTGCGTCAATATTGGTTTTTTTTGCAAGTCCAGGATTTGCCAGCGTGCCCGCAACCGTCGGGATTGCCGCACAATGAATGACGAGTTGCGGTTTATATTTTTTGAATTCGCGTTCGACGGTTTTGAAATCGAGCAAATCAAAATCCTGTCGCGCCAGCGCGCGCACGCGAAAATTTTTCGGCGCGGTTTGGACGAAATAATTTCCGATAAGGCCGTTCGCACCGGTGACCCACGCCAATTTATTTTCTGACGCCATTGGGAAGGGGATTCGTTTGTGGCAACCGGCCAATCCACATTCCGCTGCCGGTGTAATGCCATTCCAATTCAGAAATTTGCGGCTGGCCGCCGCCACGAATTATCATCCGGTCTTGCGGCTGCATTTTTTGAACCCAAGGCTCAAACGCGCGCGCGTCGTTAAAATTCCATTGCGCATCACGCAACACTTTTAAATCTTCCGGTCGCATCAGGGCGGACTCAAATCCTAAAATGTATTTCCAGTTCGCCGTCGGATTGGCGTAAAACGTCTGGAAAAAAGTTTCCATGTCGGAATTGTAAACGATGCCGCCGTCGCCGGGCAGCCAGTCGGCGGCGTCGGGATTTTGCGGTGAAATAAATTGCGTTGTCAGATTTCCCGTCCAACGGCTGTCGCGGTCGCTCGTCCATGCGAGAAAAATTCCTGCGGCAGTGGCAAGCGTAATAAAAATTCTTTTCGCCGAATCGAAGACGACTTGCCGTTCGAAATGTTCCTGCAATTCCAGCGCGACCCAAATGATGAACGCAGGCGTGCCGAAATCCCACCAGAAGCGCTGCATTTTCAGTCCGAGCAACCAGCCGAGCGCCATCATCATGAAAACTGGATTGAGCAATGCGCGGGAATTCCAATTGAGAGAAATTTTTCGCCAGAACAGCAACGCGACCACGGCGAGCACGGTGGGAATTTGGCCATCGGACGGATGCAATTCCGGTTCGAGCTGGCGATTGACGACAAAGTCGCCGAACACGCCGAACATGTGACGCACGGATTGAAATAAAAATTCAAATGGATGGCCGGTCAGCGCGCAGCCGAGAAAACTGCCGACAAGCCAGCACGCGCCGTAGCAAATCGCCGAGCGCCAAAGTCCGGCGAACAAAATTGCGGCGCCGGGCAAACAAAGCAAATACCACGAGCCATGAATCCACGCGGACGCCGCGACCAGCAGCGGCGCAAAAATAATTGCCGTGCGCCGCGGCCAATCTTTTTCCTGTCGCGACCAAAGAAATAAAATGGTGATGAGCACGGCATCCGTCAGCAAATATGGCCGGCCGCGCGCAAATCGCGTCGTGCAGGCCGGAACAAAAACTGCCGCGATAAATAATGCCGCGAGCCACGCTTCCGGCCGTCGAAACCACGGCACGCCGCACAAAGTCACGAGCAGCATTAGCGCGACAACGGAAAAAATCACGAGCGATTCGGCATCGCCGTGATTCGCATCGTGAACCCATTCCAGAATTTTTTGCCAGCCGGGACTCGGGTCAATTTTAAAATCGTCGCGCATCACCAAAATTTCCTGCCACGATTTTCCGGAAACGGTCTTTGCCGCATGGCGTAATGCGTCGTCCATCGGCAAAAATCCGTAGCCGATGATTTTGAGTGGAATGAAGATGATGGCAGCGAGGACGATTACCCAAACGGCCGTCGGCACATAGCGTTTGAGCGAGTTGAAATTCATTTAATCAACGAGTCGCTTGGTCAAATTGCCGTAAGCGTCAATGCGCCGGTCACGCAGAAACGGCCAGTGCGTGCGCGTCACATCCACTTTGGCTAAATCCACCGGCACGATAAGAATTTCTTCCCTATTCGTCGAAGCTTTCGCGAGAATTTCTCCAGACGTTCCGGCCACAAAACTTTGTCCCCAGAATTCAATTCCTTCACCGCCAACACCGGCAATTTTTTCCAGACCAATTCGATTTGGCACGGCGACGTAACAGCCGTTGGCGACGGCGTGACTGCGCTGAATCGTTTCCCACGCGCCATGCTGGCGCGCGCCGTATTCTTTCTTCTCGGATGGATGCCAGCCAATGGCGGTCGGATAAAATAAAATCTGCGCGCCTTGCATCGCCGTCAACCGTGCGGCTTCGGGATACCATTGGTCCCAACAAATCAGCACGCCGATTTTGCCGTATTTCGTCTGCCACGTTTTGAAACCGAGATCGCCGGGCGTGAAATAAAATTTTTCGTAGAACA
>JAJPKI010000305.1 GCA_021323835.1 Verrucomicrobiota bacterium
CCCCTCGGCTCCACCAGCCTCAATTAAATTCCTTTATTCGCCCGCCATAACAGCACGGCGCCGACGGCCTGAAAAATAAAATTTGGAACCCAGAAAATCAGGTGCGGGAAAAATTCCGGCCGCGACGAGAGTGACGTTCCCAAAATCACAAAGCTGTAATAAATCAGCACTAAAATCAGCGCCATCGCGATGCCGATGTTTGTCTCGCGGCGATGCACGCGGATGCCGAGCGGAATACCCACCAGCGCAAATCCAAAACACGCAAATGAAAAAGCAATTTGCTCATGCATTTGCGAGCGCGCCTGCTGAATTAATTTTTCCGTCGCTTTGACTTCTGCGCGCCAGTTGGAATTGGTTGTCGCCGGAATCATCGTTAACAATTGTTCACGCTCTTGAAGCTCGCGCTGCAATTGCGAAAAACTCATGTCGCTGATTTTGGGTTTGGCGTTCAAATTGTTCGTTGAATTTAAATCAATTGTTTCCGGCCATCGGGCGGCGAAATTTTGTTGCGACGCGCCGTTAGTCATCACCGTGATGCTGGTCACGTTGAGCAAATTTACCGTCATTTGTTTTTTTGCGGTGTCAATTTCCACTTTGCCGCGTTCGGCCTGCAGGTAAGTATTTTTTTTGATTTCAAAAATCATCACATTTTTCAAATTGCCTTGATCGTTTTTGTCCACATGAAGAATATAACCCGGAAAATCATAAATCAGCCGGCCTTCCGGCAACTGAACGTTCGCCAAATCATTTTTTGCATGTTCAATAACCAGATTGTAAGCCGCCCTCGAGCGCGGTCCCAGGTCCATGTTAATCCACGCGCAAAGCCCGCAACATGCCAGGCTCAACAATAAAATCGGCGTGGCAAGCGAAAGCAAACTGATTCCGCTCGCGCGCGCGGCGGTCAATTCCTGGTCGGCGCTGAACCGCCCAAAAACCAGCAACGTCGCCGTGATAAATCCAATGGGCAGCGCGAAAACCAAAACGAACGGAACCAGCAAACCGATGACTTCCAAAACAATTGTAATCTTCAGCGTTCCGCCGAACAGCAGGGTGAGAATTTTTAACACATTGCCAAGCAGCAATACGAACGTGAACACAGTCACGGCCAGCGCAAGCGATGCCAGCACCTGTCGCGCCAGATATTTGTGCAGAGTTTTCACTTCGGCGATTCGGCAAGAGTTTCACGCAAAGTCGCGAAGGCGCAAAGAAATTTTTCTTAAAAATCTTTTGCGGGCTTGACGGCTTTGCACGAGAATTGTTTCAAATGAAAATTGACGCCGGCAAATTCCTTGTGCGTGAAGGTGAAAAGGTCAAGCTCAAGGATTGGCCGACGAAGGTGAAAAATTTTTACAAGGACAAGGACGATTACAAAAAAATTCTCGGCGAGCATATCGAAGAATTACAAGCATTGCAAAATCGCTTCTACGCGTTCAATCGTTACGCTTTACTTTTAGTTTTTCAGGCGATGGACGCCGCGGGCAAGGACGGCGCGATTAAGCACGTTTTATCCGGCGTCAATCCGCAAGGCTGCCAGGTTTTCAGTTTCAAACATCCGAGCGGTGAAGATTTGGAGCACGATTTTCTCTGGCGCACCACGCGCTGTCTGCCTGAACGCGGACACATTGGCATTTTCAACCGCTCGTATTACGAAGAAGTTTTGATTCTGCGCGTGCATCCGGAAATTTTGAAAGCCGAGGAATTGCCCGACGAATTGGCCGACGACAAAAAAATCTGGGAACATCGCTATCATTCCATTGTCGAGTTGGAAAAACATTTGCACCGCAACGGCACGCGCATCATCAAATTTTTCCTGCATTTATCGAAAGAAGAACAGCGCAAACGTTTTCTCGCGCGCATTGACGACCCGGACAAAAATTGGAAATTCAGCCGCGACGACATCAAGGAGCGCGATTTTTGGAAAGATTACATGATTGCCTACGAGGAATGTCTTTCCGCGACGAGCACAAAAAATGCGCCGTGGTTTGCTGTTCCTGCCGACGACAAGAAAAACGCGCGGCTCATCATTTCGCAAATCATCCTCGACGCGCTGAACGACATGAAAGTCGTTTTCCCGAAAGTGGACGCGAAACGAAAAAAAGAATTGCAGGAATTGCGCAAGCTGTTGGCCAAATAATTTACCGTGAAATCAAAATCCAAAGCGGTCTTGCTTCCGCGATTGCGAATTGTCTCCGACAAAAGAATTGCTTTTGGCCCGGGTAAAGCAGAGTTACTGGCATTGATTGCGGAAACCGGTTCCATCGGCGACGCGGCGAAGCAAATGAAAATGTCTTACATGCGCGCATGGTCGCTGGTGCAAACCATGAATAAATGCTTTAAAGAACCGCTTGTTGAAACGGCGCATGGCGGCAACGAACGCGGCGGCGCAAAATTAACCAAAGTCGGCGGGCAGATTTTGAAATTATATGAGCAAATGGAATCGGCCAGTTTGAAATCTTCCCAAAAACATTGGCCGTCATTTCAGAAGCTTCTGCGCTAACCGTTATATTTGACAAAAGATAACGGTTCTGGCGAAATCTAGGCCGCAAGGTTGAATCCATGCACGACTTAACCACGCTTAACTGGATAATTTTGTTGGCTGCAGTTTTTACTGTCGCATTTTTTTATTCGTCCGTCGGCCACGGCGGCGCGACGGGTTATCTTGCGGCACTGGCGTTGCTTGGCATTGCCCCTGCATCGGCAAAAGTCGCCGTGCTCGTGACAAATATTTTGGTCGCAAGCGTCGCGTGGTTTCGTTTCTGGCGCGCGGGACATTTTGATTGGCGTGTCCTGTTTTCATTTGCGGTCGTTTCAATTCCGTGCGCTTATTACGGTTCAAGAATCCCTATCAGTCCGCAAATTTATAAAATTATTCTTGGCAGTGTATTGTTTGTTGCTGGATTGATTTTGCTCTTCCGCTCGCGCTGGCAAACGGACGCTGTTCCTGTAAAAAAATTCTTTCTTCCATTCGCATTGCTCATCGGGGGAGTGCTTGGATTTCTGGCGGGATTGACGGGAATCGGCGGCGGCGTTTTTTTAAGTCCATTATTGTATTTATTCCGTTGGGTGAAGCCGAAAACTACGGGCGGAATCGCCGCGGGATTTATCGTCGTTAATTCCATCGCGGGACTCGTCGGCGCCGGTTGGGAAAAAATTTCGCATGCGGGAATTTTGCTTTGGCTTACCGTGCCTGCCGTCATCGGCGCGCTGCTTGGCACGCATTTGGGCGCGCGACGTTGGAGCAGTGTGACTTTCAGCCGCGTGCTTGCGGGCGTCTTGATTTTTGCCGGTGGGAAATTGTTGATGGAAGTATTTTTAAAATGAAATTTGTCCAATCCAAGACGTTTCAATCGTCATCTCTTTGAATGCGCATTTTATTTTTTGCCCAAACCAAAGACGCCGCCGAAACGTCTGAACTGGAAATAAAAATTTCCGGCAGCGCCAGTTTTGATGAAATTTGGGAAAAATTAGTCGCAGTTAAACCAAAGCTTACAGAATTTCGAAAGGCGACGCGGCTCGCGCGCAACGGCGAATATGCCGATGCGAAAACAAAATTTACCGACGCTGATGAAGTCGCGTTGATTCCACCTGTTTCCGGCGGATGAAAATCGAAATTCAAATCACGAACCAGCCGATTCGTTCGCGCAGCCTGACGGAAAATTATCCGGCAGGCGCGATTGCGGAATTTTCCGGAATCGTTCGCGACTTGGAGAACGGCGAAAAAATTTCCGCGCTCGAATACGAAGCGTATTCGCCGATGGCGGAAAATGAGATGCGCCGAATTTTGGAATCGCTCAACGAAAAATTTCCGTGCCTTGCTGCCCAAGTGATTCATCGCGTTGGAATCATTCCTGTTGGTGAAACGGCAATTTACATTTGTGTCGTGGCGAAGCATCGCGGAGAAGCGTTTTCGATGCTTGCTGAATTTATGAATCGGCTGAAACAAGACGTGCCGATTTGGAAACGACGAGCAATTGTCAAAACTGAATCAGCACAACCTATTGTTTCCGTTGCTGTGAAAACGAGCGGGCACGGGAATGCCTTATCGTTGGACGATGCGGTTGCGGAGATTTCGTCATGCTGCCAGCCATTGCCCGGCGTTCACGCTCCGTTAGCTGAATCGCTTGGCAGAATTTTGCGGGAAAATATTACTACGACGGAAGATTTACCCGCTGCTGACAAATCTACACGTGATGGCTACGCGGTTTTAAAAAACGATTCGTCAGAAATTTTATCCGTTGTGGATGCGATTCATGCCGCCGATTGGAAGCCGCGACAATTGAAAATCGGCGAAGCCGTTCGCATCGCGACGGGAGGCTCGCTGCCTTGCAAAAATGTGTGCGTTATCATGCAGGAAAATGTTGAGCGCAATGGCGACATAATTAAAATTGTTCGTCACGAATCAAATTTGAACATTCGCAAACGCGGCGAAGAAATTCGCGCGGGCGAAACGATTTTGAACTCCGGCGCAAAATTGGATGCGGGCAAATTGGCGTTGTTGGCAACAGTCGGCTACGCGCAACCGCTGGTCAGCCCGAAGCTGAAAATCATTCATTTCACAACCGGCGATGAAATTATTTCGCCGGAACAAAAGCCCAAGCCGGGTCAAATCCGCGATAGCAATTCCATTTTGATTCATGCGCTTCTGAAAAATTTTCCATGCGAGCTGGTGCAGCAACATTTGCCGGAAAACTTTGAGATGGCCAAGCAAGTGATTTCAGCCTTTAGCCTTCAGCCTCCAGCCTTCGATCTTGTCCTCGTTTCCGGCGGCGCAAGCGTCGGCGATAAAGATTTTACGCGACCACTGCTGGAATGGCTTGATTTCGAAATTGTTTTCAATCGCATTGCCATTCGTCCCGGCGCGCCCTTGATTTTTGGAACAAACGGAAATCGCGCCGCTTTTGGTTTGCCGGGAAATCCGCTGTCGCATTTCGTTTGTTTTCATTTATTCGTCGCGGCGGCTTTAAAAAAATTGGTCGGCGACGAACCGCGAAAGTTTTTACGTGGTAATCTGGCAGCAAAGCTGGACGATGCACCGAATTCGCGAGAAACTCTTTGGCCGGTGCGTTGCGAAATCCAAAATGGCAAATGGGAATTGACGCCGTTGCGCTGGAGCAGTTCCGGCGATGCAACCTGTTTGGCGGAAACGAATGCGTTAATTCGCATTCCGGCGAATCGCGGTTCAATTGAATCAGGCGCAGAAGTTGAATTCTTTCGGACACATTATTAATGAAAAAATTTTCACATCTGGACGAGCAGGGGAATGCGCGGATGGTAAATGTCGGCGCAAAGCCGGTTCAAAAGCGTCGCGCAGTCGCGACGGCGAAATTGATTTGCGCGCCGGCGACAATTCTTGCGCTCAAAAAGAAGGCGTTGCCGAAAGGCGACGTTTTGACCGTGGCGCAGATTGCTGGAATTCAAGGCGCGAAACGGACAAGCGAACTGATTCCATTGTGCCATCCACTTGCTCTAAATCATGTTGAAGTGAATTTTAAGTTGCTTCGCA
>JAJPKI010000358.1 GCA_021323835.1 Verrucomicrobiota bacterium
ATGGCAACGCATTCCGTTCTGCTCAACAACACGAACAAATTTTTCCTTCCGGATGTCCGAATAGTCCGCGCCATCAAAACCGCAATAAGCAAAATGTCGGAAACCCCGCTCGCGCAAATGCTCAAACGCCATTCGCGCGGCAACAAAATGGTCGGTCAACAAAGTCGGCCCTTGAAAATTAGGCGGCGGATTGCGCAGATAAATTACCGGCACACCCAATCGTTTGATGACTTTGACCATTCCTCTATTCTCCAACCGCGTGATAATGCCGTCGCCTTTCCACTTGTGAAGCCATTCAGGCACCGCGTCACTCAAACTTTGTTCCTGCAACGAAATCGCCCATGGCCCGTGCTCGCGAACGTATTTGGAAACGCCGAGCAACAAGCCGCGTCCGTAAGCGCGCGACGATTCAATCAACAAAGCGACCCGCAGGCGATGGCTGTTTGAATGGATTTTATTCATGAATCCGACTGCGTCCATTTTCGCACAAATAATTCATTTCACAATTTTGAAAACTTGAAAACAGTCGCGCCGCTGGCAATCTGTCCGCGTGGCGTTCAAAGATTTTCCAAAAAAACCAAATGGCGTGCAATTGTTGCAACGCTCGCTCGCCCGCGGACGCCTCGGCCATGCTTATCTTTTTTCCGGCGACAATCTCGAAGAATTGGAATCGGTTGCGCGCAATTTGGCCAAGACATTGAACTGCCAAAATCCGACCAAACAAAATGGCGCAGCGATTGATTGTTGCGACGAATGTCTAAATTGCCGGCAAATTGAAAATGGAAACGCCGCGGATGTCCACTGGGCGCGGCCGGAATCCAAAACGCGAATCATTTCCGTGGACCAAATGCGCGAAGTGATGCGCGAGGTGCAATTGAAACCGACGGCGGCGGAATTCAAAATCGTCGTTATCGTCAGCGCCGACCGCTTGAATCCGCAAGCGGCAAATGCATTTTTAAAAACGCTCGAAGAACCGCCGGAAAAAACAATTTTGATTTTGATTTCCACCGAACCGTCGCGATTGATTGAGACAATTTTGTCGCGCTGTTTGCGTTTGAATTTTTCCGGCGACGGCAAACGCGAATTGAATTCCGAAGAAGCCGCGTGGCTGGAAAAATTCGGCGCATTGGCTTCCAACGAACAAAAAAGTTTGCTGGGCCGTTACCGTTTGCTCGACGTGCTGCTGCAAAAACTTTCCGAATTGCGAACACAAATTGACGAACGGCTCGCGACCAATTCTCCGCTCGAAAAATACGACGATGTTGAAAAAGATTTGCGGGAAAAATGGGAAGACGAATTGGCCGCTGCCGTCGAAGCCGAATACCGCCGTCGCCGCGCCGATTTGCTTTTGCTTTTTGAATTGTGGCTGCGCGATGTCTGGCTGCACACGCTCGCCGCCGGAAAAGAATTGCTGAATTTCCCGACAATGGCCGCCGCGGAAACAGTTGCCAAAAAAATTTCATCGAAACAAGCGCTGGAAAATCTGCAAACGCTGGAACAAACGCAAAAATTATTGCACACGAACGTTCAGGAAGCGCTCGCGCTCGAAGTCGGCTTGCTGAAATTGCATTTTTAACGCGGGTTGTTATCGCGAAACGGCAAACCGGCTTGATAATATTTGAGTTGCACTTGCAAGGCGGCAACGAGGTCGGCTTTGTTTTGGACGGTGGCCAGTTGCGAAGCGCGTTGCAGTGTCGTGATTGCTTCCGAAAATTGTCCCGTTTCGGCGTAAGCGGCGGCCAAGGCGGCGGCGACCGTCGGGTTGTTGCCATGAGCGAGCTGGTCCATTTGTCGAGACAAATCAACAGCCTTAGTTCCGTTACGCAAAGATGGATTAGGCGAAGTCGCCAAAAGCCAGGCGATATGGGTAAGGACATTTTGCGCCACCGCAGAATCGGGTTGAATAATCAATGCTGTCCGCAATTGAAGTATAGCTTCATCTATCCGGTCTTTCAGAAACAGGCAATAACCAAGATTGTTGTGGGCTTCGGCAAGGTCAGGGCGGATGGCGATGGCTTTCTGAAATTGAATGATGGCGTCATCTGTCTGTCCCTTTTGAAATAGAGCAACACCAAAGTTATAACGCGCTTCAGCTAGATTAGGCTGAATAGTCAGTGCTTTTTTGAATTGAATAATAGCTTCATCCGCTTGTCCTTTTTGAAGTAGAGTAAAACCTAAATTGTAAATGGCTTCAGTATAGTTGGGCTGGATAGATGCTGCCTTTTGAAATTGACTGATAGCTTCATCTACTTGTTCTTTTTGAAGGAGAACGATGCCAAGATTATAGTGCGCTTCCGCATAACCAGGCTTGATTTGCAAAGCTTTTCGATAATGCGCGATGGCGTCATCTGCTTGTCCTTTTTGAAGCAAGGCGTCGCCAAGATTATTTTCGGCTTCAGCATAGTTCGGCTGAAGTGTCAATGCCGTCATAAATTGAGAGATAGCTTCATCCGCATATCCCTCACGAAGCAAAGTAATGCCAAGATTATAGTGGGCTTCGGGATCGTCCGGCCAAATTTTCAAAGCTAAGTGAAATTGAGCATCTGCTTCAATTATTCGGCCTTTTTTAAGAAAGGCATAACCCAGATTGTCGTGAGCCATCCAACTGCCGGGATTTCGCTCTATCGTGACCTGCCAAAGTGTTTCAATATCTGAATATATTTTGCATTGGCGAAAGGTCAGCATGCCTAGCACCATTAATAATATGCCGCAAAATAGCGGTTTCAGCCATCGTTTGCCCATCCTCAACCGTTGAAAGCCAGTTACAATTCCCGCCGCCACTAGAGTGATAGGACCAAGACAGGCGACATATTGATAGTGGTCAGCGACAAATGTGTAATGGAACGTATAGAGCATGACGAACCCTAGCATTGGACTTAATGTCGCCACGTAAAACAAAGCCGCAATTTCCACACTTCGTCCGATTAATTTTCTGGCAAGATAAATAACCACACACAACACAATTCCTGCCATCAACCAACCGTAAGCAAATGGATCGGCAGGATTGATAGACCAGCGTGGATAACTAAAAATTAGATTTGCCGGCCATAATAGTTTGCCTAGATAAAACCATACAGCGTGGCTGGCAACAAGAACGCGTTCGGGCAAACCCATTGCAAACATCTTTCCCTGTGTGCCAATGTGGTATCGCTCCCACCATATCGTCAATAGCCCCATCCCTATCCCGAACACAACGAACGGGATGACTTGTAATAACCTATGTCGGCTGATGGGCTTATGTTTCAACCATACAATTAAGAGTAATGCCACAGGCAATGTGCAGGCCGTCGTCTTGCTAAATAGTGCAAAGAGATAGAACAGCAATGCTAATCCATACCACCGCCGGGATTTCAGTTGTTCAACAACTTCTACCCAGGCCAGCAATGACAATAGAACGAAAAACAGAGACAAAACACTTTTCAATTCCGTGACCCAGGCAACTGATTCCACATTGACCGGATGCAAGGCGAATATAGCCGCCGCCAACCATGCACCGGGAATACCCACCCGCTTCAACAGCTGCCATACCAGCAGTGCGTTGGTAGCATGCAACAGGATATTGACGCAATGATAACCAGTAGAATTAAATCCCCAAAGCGCGTGCTCAAAGCGAAATATGGTATAGACGAGCGGAAAGTATTGCGATGGCGAGTCGGTTGAAAACCAAATGCGCCGCAAGCCGTCCGGCGCAATTAGCAATGGGTTGTTGGTTACATAATCGTCGTCATCCCAAATAAATCCCGCGTGCCACGCCGGCAGGTAGGCAATGAGGGTCGCGATAAATAACAACAAGCCCAACAACCATGGAATCTGCAGAAATCCAACGATTGCTTTCTTCTGGCTGTTTGAAGTTTGCATGTCCTGGGACTTTTTAATCAATAAGAACAAGTCATTGGATTGTTTTCGCCAATTTCGTTTCGCTGTTCACTCAAGGTGCAGGTCTTGCAAATAAAGTGTCATATTATTTCCCCGGTCTGCCAATCTTTTTAATTGACTGAAACTACCACTCTTCGCGGGCGCCAATTGCATTTTAAATTTTTAAAAGGCACACTATTGCAATGAAGGTCAAAAGAAAAATCGCCGCAAACGAAATTTACGCGCTGGCGTTCGGACTTCTTCTCGGCTTGTGCATTTGGAAATTTGGCAATCCGGTTATTCTCGACGCAAAAATCTCCGCACCGAATTTCTTTTCAGAATTTCTGAACGATTCCTGGCCGACGCATTGGGCAAATTGGATTTTTTTGCCGTTCGCCATTGCCAGTGGAATTCTTGCGTTTAAAAACAAATGGCCTTTGCCGGCGGCAAAATCGCTCTGGCTGTTGCCGTTGCTCTGGTTCGGCTGGCAAATTGTTTCCGCAACGCAAACAGTTGATGCCGATTTGACAACAACAACGCTTTGGCAATTTTTTGGCTGCATCACGTGTTATTTTCTCGGCGCACTTCTTTTCCAAAATTTTCAGGCGCGAAATTTTTTATTAATCGGGATTTTAATCGCCTTCGCATTTTGTCTCGTCCGTGCAGCCGACCAAAAGCTGGTTGAATTCCCGCGCAGCCAACAAATGCTCGTGGAAGGACAGCGCGATAATTGGACAAATATGCCGCCTGAAATGCTTTTGGAAATGAAACGTGAACAAATAATCGTTACGACGAATGGCGTGGATGTGGCGAATCCCGCCGTGCTCGAAAAATTTTCTAAAGGCCGCGTCATGGGCACAATGGTTTATCCCAATGCACTCGCCGGAATTATTTTATTGCTGCTGCCGGTTTCACTAACGCTGGCATTTTCAAAAAAACTTCGGCCGGCAATTCGCGCGACGACAATTGCGCTGACAATTTTTCTGGGTGTCGGCGGACTTTTTTGGAGCGGTTCGAAATTGGGCTGGCTGATTGCAATGGCCATGGGCGGTTTATATTTATTTCGATTGAATTGGCCGACAAAATTGAAAATTACAGCGACTGTAATTGTCGCAATCATCGGATTAGGAATTTTTGCGGCCCGCTTTCACAATTATTTTGCCAAAGGGGCGACGAGCGTCGTGGCGCGATTGGACTATTGGCGCGCGGCGGCGCAAACAACGGCAGCAAATCCAATTCTCGGAACCGGACCGGGAACATTTCAACGTCCTTATGCCAAAATCAAATCGCCGGACGCGGAAATGGCGCGGCTGGCGCACAATGATTACTTGGAACAATTTTCGGATTCGGGAATACCCGGCGGAATTTTTTATGTGAGTTGGATTTTTTTGGCGCTGGCAATTATTGGACGAAAGATTTGGAAAAGTGCCGACGCGATTTCCTTCGCCATTTTCACCGGATTGCTCGGCTGGTTTGTTCAAGCATTTGCCGAATTCAGTCTTTACGTTCCGGCGCTGGCATGGACAGCATTCGCTTTACTGGGCTGTCTTATCGGAAATCAGTTCGACAAAAATCGTCAAACTGCTAATCTGGCCGTGAAATGAAAATTCTGTTTCTCAACGGCCCGAATTTGAATTTGCTCGGCCAGCGCGAACCGGAAGTCTATGGCAAAATGACACTTGCCGATATTGAAACGGATGTCCGAAAATTGGCGAAGCAATTGAAAGTTTCCGTGGATTTTCGCCAATCGAATCTCGAAGGCGAATTGGTCGGCTGGATTCAAGATGCCAAAGGTAAATTTGATGTCATCGTCATCAACGCCGCCGCTTATACGCATACAAGTATTGCATTGCGCGACGCCATCGCCGCCATTGGCGTTCCAACAATTGAAATCCATTTATCGAACGTTCATGCGCGGGAAAAATTTCGTCATAAATCTTTGATTGCACCGGTCTGCTGTGGTCAAATTACCGGCTTCGGCGCAAAATCTTATCTTTTAGGACTACAAGCTGCCGTTGACGTTAAAGTCGCTAAAAAATAGTTTCAATAATCAAATTTTAAGCTGTTTTTGCGTCCGTTTTAGCCGTTGGAAATTTTTTAGTTTTACCGCTTGACTCCGCTTCGCAAATGATTATCATTTTCGCATCTTGAGTTGCGACGTAAGCAGAGCTGAATTTCGGCGCTGCTTTTTTAGTTTTAAGCAACCGCAACAATTACTTTAACGACAACGCATCGTGGAACTAAAAGACATCAAAGCTATCATTGATTTAATGAAGAAAAACTCCATCACGGAGTTTGAATTGGAACGGCAGGATTCCAAAATTCGCCTTAAGCGTGGCAACGGCGGTTCAATTCAGCAATCGGATGACTCGCCGACGATAATTCCCATGCCAATGCCTTCAGCAGGTGCAATTCCTCCGCCAATTGCGCCGCCGACGTTGCCCGCCGCCGCCACGGGAGAAATTGAAATTAAATCGCCGATGATTGGAACATTTTACCGCTCACCATCGCCGGAGGCTGGACCTTACGTTGAAGTCGGCACGGAAGTCAGTTCCGAAACCGTCGTCTGCATCATTGAGGCGATGAAGGTGATGAACGAAATCAAAGCCGAAGTCAAAGGTGTCGTCACGCAAGTTCTTGCCGAAAATGGAAAACCGGTCGAATTCGGCCAACCGCTGTTCAAAGTGCGTCCGAGTTAAACGAGTCGTCGTTTCACAAAAACCATGTTTGAAAAAATTCTGGTCGCCAATCGCGGGGAAATTGCGGTTCGGATTATCCGCGCCTGCAAGGAATTAAACATCCGCACGGTCGCGGTTTATTCCGAAGTGGACGCGAATTCCATGCACGTGCAACTCGCGGACGAAGCGATTTGTATTGGCAAAGCGGCGGCATCCGAAAGTTATCTTCGCATTGACCGTCTTATCAGCGCGGCGGAAGTCACGGACGTGGACGCAATTCATCCGGGCTACGGATTTCTTTCCGAGAACGCGCACTTCGCCGAAGTTTGCGAAAGTTGCAACATCCGTTTCATTGGCCCAAGCGCGCGAGCAATGAATGCGCTTTCGGACAAAGCCGTCAGCCGCGCGCTTGCAAAAAAAGCGGGCGTGGACACGCCGCCGGGTTCAGAAGGAATCGTTGAAAATGAAAAAGACGCCCGCGAAATTGCCAAACGTATCGGGTATCCGGTGATGATTAAAGCGGTTGCCGGCGGCGGCGGACGCGGCATGCGCGTGGCGCACAATGATGCGTCGCTGATTAAAGGCTATCACACGGCACGAACGGAAGCGGAAAAATCCTTTGGCAATTCGAACGTTTACATCGAAAAATTTATTGAGAATCCGCATCACATCGAAATCCAAATTCTCGGTGACAATAAAGGCCGCATCATTCATTTAGGCGAACGCGATTGCTCTATTCAACGGCGCAATCAAAAATTGATTGAAGAATCACCTTCTCCGTTGTTGGAAAATAAATTCCGCAAACTGCGCGACAAAATTGGCAAAGCAGCCGTGCGAATTGCCGAAGCCGCGCGTTACACGAATGCCGGCACGGTGGAGTTCATCGTTGATGACCACGGCAATTTTTATTTCCTCGAAGTGAACAAACGCATTCAGGTCGAGCATCCGGTCACCGAAGAAGTCACGGGCATTGATTTAGTGCGGCAACAGATTTTAATCGCGTCCGGTGAGCCGCTTCAAATTTCGCAAGGCGACGTTCAGTTCAAAGGCCACGCGATTGAATGCCGCATCAACGCTGAAGACCCGTTTGGTGATTTTCGTCCGAGTCCAGGTCGCATTGAAATGTATTATCAGCCCGGCGGCCGCAACGTGCGCGTGGACACGCACGCTTATGCCGGTTACACCATTCCACCGACTTATGATTCGATGATTGGCAAACTCATCGTCACCGGAAAGGATAGACGCGAGGCCATTGACCGGATGAACCGCGCTTTGGGTGAATTTATGATTACCGGCGTCAAGACGACGATGGTTTTTCAGCAGGCGATTATGCAGGATCCGAATTTCCGTCGCGGCGTTTATTCGACTAATTTTGTCGAGCAACTGCTTGGCGGCGCGCGCCGTGAATTAATCGAGGAAAAAACTTAATTTTGTTTTTCGGAATGTTCTGCGATTCTGCGGCGGAACATGAATTGGCTGTTTCTCAATTCCGGCAAGTGCGAATCCGCGTTCAATATGGCGTTGGACGAAACGTTGCTGGAAAATATTTCTCAAATCGGCAAACCGGTTTTGCGCTTTTACGGCTGGCATGAACCAGCAGCGACGTTCGGTTATTTCCAAAAATTTTCTGAAGTCGCGAACGCGACACATTTGCGTCCGCTGATTCGTCGTCCCACTGGCGGCGGCATTGTGCCGCACGATGCGGATTGGACTTACAGCTTCATTGCACCACCGCATTACGAATGGCATTCGCTCAAGGCAGAAGAAAGTTATCGTCGCATTCACGAATGGATTCGCGACGCGTTCGCGAAATCGAAAATTGAAACCGAACTGGCGCCGCACGCCAAAAAAACGTTGCCCGGCCAATGTTTTGTCGGCCACGAAAAATTCGATTTGCTTTGGCATGGCAAAAAAATTGCCGGAGCGGCACAGCGCAGAAATAAACTCGGCTTGTTGATTCAAGGCTCGATTCAACCGCCGGTCAAAATGGAGCGAACCGCTTTCGAAAACGCGATGCTGGTGGTGGCGATGGAAAATTTCAAAATTAAATGGGAAACCCTTTCGCAGGATGACATTTTACTTTCTGCCGAGGAATTGGCTCGACAGAAGTATTCTCAAAATGACTACAATCAAAAACGTTGAGCCGTGTTAAATTATCAGTCGTGAAAAAAATCCTGTTGTATTGGGGACGCCGGGGAGCCGCTGCCGGAATTGTTTTCGCAATTTTCTCTGCAAATTTTTCTTCCGCGCAAATTTTGATGAGTGGCGGAACGTATTCGCAGAATTTTGATTCGCTCGCCGGCAGCGGCACGGTAAATTGGACAAACAACTTTACCCTTGCCGGTTGGTATGCGGCCAAAGGCAGCGCGGATGCTCCAAGTTATATTGCCAGCGCTGGAACCGGAACATCCGGCAGCATTTATAGCTTTGGAACAAATGGCATTAATCCCGCCTCCGACCGCGCGCTGGGCTCCGTCGCTTCGTCATCCACGGCTTACGCTTATGGCGTGCGCTTCACCAACGATACTGCTCTTACGCAAAGCAACATCGTGTTGTCATTCACGGGAGAACAATGGCGCAATGCCAATCTCGTGACCAACACATTGGCTTTTTCGTATCAAATTTCCTCGACGCCTTTGACAAATGCCGACGCAATCAATTCGCAAACATGGTCGGCGTTTGCATCGTTGAATTTCAATTCACCTAACATCGCGGGCGGCAGTGCAATTGATGGAAATGCGCCGGCAAACCGGCAAATTTTTACAAACATTATTTTGACCGGCGCTGTCGTGCAACCGGGACAGGAAATTTTTCTGCGTTGGCGGGATACAGACGACAGCGGCAGCGATGCAGGAATTGCGTTGGATGATTTGACCGTAAGTTTTCAGGCGATTAACGGCGCAGCATCAACGCCGCCGATAATTACATCGCAGCCGCAAAGTGTCGCAACGGACGAGAATGGCTTTGCGATTTTTTCCGTGAGCGCATCTGGGAATCCTTCGCCGCATTTTCAATGGCAGTTCAGCGGAACAAATTTAACCGGCCAAACCGCTTCGACGCTCGCGCTGAACAATGTAAATTCAAACCAAGCGGGAATTTATTCATGCTTCATCACCAATTCTGCAGGTTCGACCAATAGCCTTTCCGTTTCGCTCCTCGTCACGCCGGCTGCGATTGCTTCAACCAACGGCCAGATAAAAATTCTGCAATACAACGTCGAAGGCAACGGTGCGACGGATTGGACGACCAATTCACTGCAAGTTCAGGCGATTGGACGCGAGCTGAATTATTTCAATCCCGATGTCATCACGTTCAATGAAATTCCCACAACAAACGGGCTCGTGGAAATGACCAACTGGATGAAAGCATTTCTACCGGGATTTTATGTGGTGACAAATTCTTTTGGCGACACGTTTATCCAAAACGCCATCGCCAGCCGGTTTCCGATTACGCGCTCGGCGAGCCATTTGCATAATTCAAATCTGGACCAATACGGCTATACCGCTGCGAATTTCACGCGCGATTTGTTCGAAGCGCAAATTGCCGTGCCGAATTGGCCGGCGCCGTTGCATGTGTTCGTCGCGCATTTAAAATCCGGCAACGACCAGAACAGCGCGGACAAACGCGCCGCCGAAGCATCCGCCGTTTCAAATTATTTTGCGACGGTTTATCTCACAGGCACAAATGCTACGCATCCCTACATTTTGAATGGCGACATGAACGAAGATGCCTATTTTCCCGAAACACAAAATTATTCCAGCGGCCATCCGATTCAACGCCTCACCGCGCTTCCAACCGGCTTGCAAATGACCGTGCCGATAAATCCTGTTACCAAAACTGACTTGACCGAATCCATTCAAGGCACGCTCGACACGCGATTCGATTTCATTTTGCCGTGCGCGCAATTATTTTCGAACATCGTCGCCACGGAAGTTTTTCGCACAGATTTGCTGACGAATTTTCCGCCGAATTTAAACAGCAACGACGATAAAATCGCATCCGACCATTTGCCGGTGCTCGCCGTCTTCAAAAATCCGTTCGACACGCCCTTCAAATTGCTTTCGGTTGGAATTACAAATCAAACGCTCACGCTCAATTGGGAATCCCAGAATAATCGCAACTTCAATGTCGAAGTCTCGACAGATTTGATTTCGTGGATACCGTTCGCGACGAATATTTCCACGACGACAAATGCGTTTGCATTCAGCACGAATTTTTCCGGCGATAAAAAATTCTTCCGCATTTACCGCACGCCGTAAAAATTAGAACTTCGTCAGCTTTTCCAATTCTTTTACACGGCGCTCGATATCTGCACGCTTGATTTTCGTGGTGCGGTTCAAGCCGAAACCTTCGCAGCAAAAACTCGCGGTGACGCTGCCGTAAATCATCGCGCGACGAAAATTATTTTCAACCGAACCCTTTGCGGTTGCAAGAAAGCCCATCATGCCGCCGACAAACGAATCGCCCGCGCCGGTCGGGTCGCAAACTTCATGCAGCGGATACGCCGGACAAATGAAAAATCCTTTTGGTGAAGATAAAATCGAGCCGTGCGAGCCTTTTTTGATGATGACGTATTTCGGCCCGAGCTTGTGAATTTTTTTTAGCGCCACAAAAACGTTGTCTTCCTTCGTCAATTGATGCGCCTCGCTGTCGTTGAGCACGAAACAATCAATGCGCGGCAGCAATTTCAGCAAATCATTGAGCGCGATGTTCAACCACAAATCCATTGTGTCGGCGGCGACAAATTTTGGCCGTTGCATTTGGTCGAGCACGTGATGTTGCAACGATGGCGCGATGTTCGCGAGCAGGACGAATTGGGATTTTTTATGCGCGTCCGGCAAATGCGGCGTGAAATTTTCGAACACGCCAAGTTCGGTCAGCAGCGTCCGGCGATTGTTCATGTTGATTTCGTATTCGCCGCTCCAATGAAATGTTTTGCCCGGCAAAATTTGCAAGCCGCTCAAATCAATTTTGTGCCGGCGATAGAGTTCAACGTATTTTTTTGGAAAATCTTCGCCGACGACGCCAATCAATTTCACCGGCGAAAAAAAACTCGCTGCGACGGCTGCGTGGCTGGCCGAGCCGCCGAGCAGACGCGGATTTTCCGCGTTCGGCGTTTTGATGGAATCCAGTGCCGTGGAACCGACGATGAGAACGCTCATAATTAAAGTGCGGGTTCCGGTTTTTTCCAAAATTGCTTGTTGCTGCCTTCGGTATTTTTCTGAATCAATTCGATTTCGTAACCTTCCGGCGCGTCAATGAAGGCGAATTTTGTGCCGGTCGAGCTGGTCGTCGGGCCGTCGGAAAATTTGATGCCGTGCTTTTCGAGGTGCCAACTGAATTCTTCGAGGCTGTCCACTTCAAACGCCAAGTGCGTCAAATCCGGCTGCACCTGCACCGGGCCGCTGCCGGGGAAATGGCTGATTTCAATCAATTCATCGCTGCCCGGCGCTTTGAGAAAAACCAATTCCGAGCCGCGCGGCGATTTGTGACGTTTGATTTCTTCAAGGCCGAGCACGTCGTGATAAAATTTTACTGTCGCTTCCAAATCGTTCACGCGATAGCGCGTGTGCAAAAGCTTGCCGACTTTCAATTGTTTTTTCACGAGCAAAGTTTAATCGGAATTCCAACAGGAGCAAACGGAGAAAACAGAGGAAAATTTTCTTCTCCGTTTTTTCGTTTTTTTCTGTAAATTGTTTTTGATATGGGGAAACGCCGAGAAGCCCGCGAACGCGCCGTGCAATTTTTGTTCCAGCACGATTTGAATCCGCCGGAGGATTTGGACCGCGCGCTGAATGAATTTTGGGACGGCCAGCGCGCCGCCGCCATTGCCGATGAAAAAGGCGCGGCGCATTGGGGAGAAAAAATTGAACTGCCGCCGCCGACCGCCGATGAAGCGGAAACCAGATTGTTCGCCGACCCGTTAATTCGCGGCGTTCTGCAAAATCGCGACGCGATTGATGAGAAAATAAAATCGCACGCGAAGAACTGGGAATTTCATCGCATCGCCGCCGTTGACCGGAACATCATGCGGCTAGCACTTTACGAAATGCTGCATCGCGAGGATATTCCACCGGTCGTCAGCATCAACGAAGCCGTGGACATCGCGAAAAAATTTTCGACGCAAGACAGCGGAAAATTTGTAAACGGAATTTTGGACAAAATTCGGCATGAAATTTTACGTCCGCCACGAATTGTGAAATGAAATTTGCCGATTTGCATTTGCACACGAAATTTTCCGACGGAACTTTTTCGCCGGAAGAACTCGTGTTGCATGCGCAAAAGGGCGGGTTGTCGTGCATCGCGCTGACCGACCACGACACGGTTGAGGGTTGCGCAGGTGCGGCCATCGCGGCGGCGAATGTGAAAATGGAATTTATTCCCGGCACGGAGTTGACCGCGGAACACGACGACACGGAAGTGCATTTGCTCGGTTATTTTCTCGACACGCAAAATAAAAAATTGCTCGCGGAAATTTCAAAATTTCAAATCGTGCGACAGCATCGGATTCATCAAATGGTTTTGCGCATCAATGAAATGGGGATTCCACTCGAAGAAGAATCCGTTTTTGCGCTGGCCAATTGCAAATCTCCCGGCCGCCCGCACGTGGCGCGCGCGATGGTGAAGGCCGGATTCATTGCGCACATGGACGAAGCGTTCGAACGCTTTCTGAAAAAAGGCCGGCCGGCGTGGGTTCCAAAATCAAAAATTTCCGCGCTCGATGCGATTGAATTGATTCATCAAGCCGGCGGACTCGCGGTGATGGCGCATCCGGGCCTGAATAAAACAGATGAAATTATTCCCGACCTCGTCAATTCAGGTCTTGATGGCATCGAATGTTTTCACACGAAACATTCCACGGCGATGAGCGAGCGCTATTTGGAAATTGCCGACAAATATC
>JAJPKI010000090.1 GCA_021323835.1 Verrucomicrobiota bacterium
ACGCCACGAGGAGGCGATGACGGCGAAAGCGATCGTGCGACTCGCCGAGGCGGCGCAGGCGCGCTACGGCTTCCAGGATTTCAAGCTGAAGGGCGGCGTGCTCGCCGGCGAGGCCGAGGTCGAGGCGATCGTGGCGCTGCACCAGCGCTTCCCGAAGGCGCGCATCACGCTCGACCCGAACGGCGCGTGGTCGCTTGCCGAAGCCATTTCACTTTGTCGCGGCCAAGAAAAAATTCTCGCCTACGCCGAAGACCCGTGCGGCGCGGAGAATGGCCGCAACGGTCGCGAAGTGATGGCGGAATTCCGTCGTGAAACAAAAATTCCGACGGCGACAAATATGATTGCGACCGATTGGACGCAACTTGCCGAAGCGATTCGCTTGCAAGCCGTGGACATTCCGCTGGCCGACCCGCATTTCTGGACGATGCAAGGTTCCGTGCGCGTCGCACAGCTTTGCCATGCGTTTGGAAATTTGACGTGGGGTTCGCACTCGAACAATCACTTCGACATTTCGCTCGCGATGTTCACGCATGTCGCCGCCGCTGCGCCGGGGAAGATTACCGCCATCGACACGCCCTGGATTTGGCAGGAAGGCAGTGAGCGGCTCACGAAAAATCCGTTGCAAATCGTCAGCGGACAAATTGCCGTTCCGAATTCGCCCGGCCTCGGCATCGAAATTGACATGGCGCAAATCAAAAAGGCGCACGCGCTCTACCAAAAAGTCGGCCTCGGCGCGCGCGATGACGCGGCGGCGATGCAATTCCTGATTTCGGGTTGGAAATTTGACCCAAAACGGCCATGCTTGGTGCGTTAATTATGAAACCGGCTGAACTTCGCAAAAAACTGAACGGCGTCATTTCGTTTCCGTGCACGCCGTTCAAAAAAGATTTGTCCCTCGACCTCGACGGCCTGCGCAAAAATTTGCGCGCGCTCCTCAAGCATCCCATCGCCGCCGTCGTCGCGCCCGCGGGCACGGGCGAAATTCATTCGCTCTCGCCGTCGGAACATCTCGCCGTCGTCAAAACGACCGTTGAAGAAGTGAGTGGCCAAGTTCCCGTGCTCACCGGCACAGGATTTAACCCGCCCATCGCCGCCGAAGTCGCGAAGCAATCCGCCGCGGCGGGCGTCAACGGCATCCTCGCCTTTCCGCCGTATTATCCGAGCATGGAAGAAGACGGCATCGTCGCATATTACAAAGGCATCGCCGACGCCACGAAACTCGGCCTGATTATATACAGCCGCGATTGGTTTGCGCCGTCGCCGTCGCTCGTGGAAAAACTGGCGCAGACCATCCCGAACCTCATCGCGTGGAAAGACGGGCAAGCCGACATCCGCCGCTACCAGATGATTCAACAACGCCTCGGCGACCGGCTCCATTGGATCGGTGGCGCGGGCGACGACATGATTCCCGCGTATTATTCCATCGGCATCCGCACCTACACCTCGAGCATCGCGAACGTCGCGCCGAAACTTTCCCTGCGCCTGCACGAACTCGCGTCCGCCGGACATTCCGCCGAACTGACGAAACTGATGAACGAACTCGTCGTGCCGCTTTACGCCCTGCGCGCGAAGCGAAAGGGCTACGAAGTCTCCGCGATGAAAGCGATGATGGACATGATTGGCCTTGTGGGCGGACCCGTGCGACCGCCGCTGGTGGATTTGCGACCGGACGAAATCAAATCGCTGCAAGCGACGATGAAGTTGTGGAAGAAATGGATTTAATTCTGTTTACGGCGATTGAGAAAAAAATATGACAGGTGCAATTAATTTGGCTGTGCAAAATCACTATTGGGGAATTGGTTCGGAGTGGTTTTGGGCATTTGGACAGTTCATCATTGTTGCTCTTACCCTCATTTTCATTGCGCGCCAAGTTCAACTCCAAACAAAACAAACTGAAATTGAATCAATGTCTCATGTCGTTGAAGCAGTTTGCACAATTCAAGAACGATGGCATTCAGAAACTATGCAGCGCGTTCGATACGAAGTTTGCAATCAATGGGCAAAAGGATACCGAGAATTTGACGGTGCGTGCGAACATATAGCAAATTTTTTTGAAGAACTCGGAGCATTTGTCAAAATAAAGGCCATCCCGGCAGATATGATGTGGGATGTGCAATCGTGGAACATTGAATATTATTGGTGCATTTTCAAAAGTGGGATTGAGAAAGTTCGAGAAGAATGTAAGGAACCCGTATTTTGTGAGTTTGAACAACTGTTTTTTGAAATGAGAAAAATAAGTGACAAAAAAGCCGCGCCGCCTGTCGATGAAGCATCTATTAACGAATTTTTGAAACGCGAAACCAGAATGACCAAAGCTTGTCTCGAATTACGAAAATCGGGTGGCTATTATAGTTCGTAAATTTAATTTGTTTTCCTCATTGCCGAATTGAGCAGTTGCCTTCGCAATTTTTAATCTTTTCTTCTGAAGCCGAGGCTTTGATTCTATGGCCATGCGCAATCCCATCATTGCCGCGCTGGATGTTCCTACGGCGGAACAGGCGCTGAAACTGGCCAAAGAAATTGCGCCAGCCGTCGGCGCGTTCAAAATCGGCAGCGAATTGTTCACCAGCGCGGGACCGGACATCGTCAAAAAAATTCGCGCGACCGGCGCGGCGGTTTTTCTCGACCTGAAATTTCACGACATTCCCAACAC
>JAJPKI010000130.1 GCA_021323835.1 Verrucomicrobiota bacterium
CGCGAATCAGGCACGCAAAAAGGGCAGGGGAGACAAAAACGCGCAGGGCGATACTTTGGAAGAATGATTATTTTATGAATCCGCGGCGATAATCATCAATTCGCCACTGCAAAAATGCCGCGCAATGTTTCGGCGTCGCTTTGTTCCGCTGCGGCCAATACGAATTGAAATCTTTTTGCAATTGTTTCAATTCGCGGATTCCAATTTGTGCCAATCGTTTTGCTTCTGAATTTTTTCCGGCGGCAGTTGCCTGTTGCCACAACATGAATTTACACGATTGCGTTCCCATGCGCGCGGCTAACGTCAATTCGCAAGAATGAATCGAATTATCAGCATGATTTGAATTCAGCTTCTTGAGTTGCTTCTCAATCTCTTCCAACGCCGTGCGAATTTTCTTTGCCGGAATTTTTGCGAACCATTTCAAACCATTTCGACAAAACAATTCACGTTCTTCCAACGGCGGCGCGGCGATGACTGTGCCAAGCGGCGTTTCATTTGGTGCTTTGATGCCGAGTTTTTTGTGAAGGAATCCTAAATCAACAGCGGCATCGGCAATTTTTGATTTTCCAAAAATGTCGCGACTTAAAACTGGAATCAATTTGCCCTCGTCAAATCCTTTTGAATTCCATGCTAGCGTTGCTCCCGCCGCAAACATCGGCCAACTCACTGCAAGCGGCTGCGGATGGCCGCCGTCGCCCCAATCGGTAATCAAAAAACCCATCGCACCGAATTTTTTTCCAGCCGTTGCCGCTGCTTTCAGATTTGCCAAGGCGTTGTCATGTTTACCGACAAGCGTTTGCCACGTCGAAGTTCCGGGACAAACGTAAAAAGGAATTTCAGCCTTCGCGAATTGTGCCGCTTCACGTTCAAAGGGATGATTTGCTTCGTAACCCCAATTCAAAGCGACGGCATTTTTTGGCAACTGCGAAATCAATTTCGGATATTTCAAAATGATGTCGCCCCAAAACATCATCGTCTTGCCGCGTGATGAAACCTCGCGATGAATTTTTTTGAGAAAATCCAAATAAACTTTGTCCTGGCCAAGTCGTTCGCAAAGCTTTTTGCTTTGGCCGCGGCCCAAATCCCACGTTTCGTCGCAGCCGACATTGAAAAATTCGCTCGAAAAATTCGGAAGCAATTCGTCGTAAAGTTCACGCAGGAATTTAATTGTGCCCGGATGATTCGGCGCAAGCGTTGTTGGGCGGCGAACAAATTCACCGCTTGGGTCGTCATAAGGTTCTGCGATTTCACCCAGCTTCTTTAATTTCGGATTTGCAAGAAATTCGCGCAAATGACCGAAAGAATTTTGGTTTGGAACCAAATCAATTCCCAACTCGCGGCAACGCGCGTCGAGGATTTGAATTTCCTTGGCCGTGAGCGCGCCCCAATTTTGCCAGACAGATTTGTAATTGCGATAGGCGAACGTGTGCTCGGTATAAAGTTGCAGCTCGTTGATTTTGAAATCGGCGAGCTTTTCCACGAGGTCGAGCAGCGTTTCCAGCTTCGGCACGCGGCCGCGCGAGATGTCGAGCATCACGCCACGACGCGGGAAATCCGGCCAGTCGCGAATTTTTAAGCAAGGAAGTTTGCGTCCGTATTCGCGCAGCAATTGTCGCAACGTCGCCGTTGCCGCGCGTAAGCCGCCGGTTTCGCGGAAGGAAATTTCAACTCCAGTTTTGGAAATCGTCAGCGCGTAAAATTCAGGATGATTTGTAGGAGACGACGTAAGGAGTCTCAAATTTTTCTCCGATGGTGAAGCTAGAGCCTCGTCACCTCGGCTCCTACGATTCAATTGAACGACTTTGATTGCGGCCAGCGGTTTGTGCTTCGGCAGCGTGAACGTGCCGCGAAGAATTTTCAGCGAGCGAGGGCGGGGAAGTAGGTTTAATTCCATCGCATTTACGGAATTTCGAGTTGACGAAATTCAGCGGGCTTAATCGAAATGATTGCCGCTTGAATCAAATTTACCGCAGCTTCAATGCGGCGCAATTTATTGGTTGAAAGTTCTAAAATCGCAATCTTTCGACCTGCAAGATTTTGCTGATAGCGCAAATTTTGATCTGACGTGATGAACAAATCGAATTCGTCTTCTGCCAATTGAAGCAACCGGCCATTTTTGATTCCGCCCCAACCTTGTTGTTGCGCCGTGCGACATTCGTGGCCGGCGAGCAGGCGGTGCATCGGCCACGGCACGCACTCATCGAGCAGAATCTTCATGCCGCAGCCGGCTCAAGCAACGCCGATTCCGAGCGCTCTAAAATGCGACAAGCCATTTCACGCGTCACGGACGGGAAACATTCCAAAAATTCATCAAGCGAATAATTGTCTTCGAGATAATCAAAAAGAGTTTTGACGGGCACGCGCGTGCCTTTGAAAACGGGCGTGCCGCCCAGAATTTCCGGGTCAACCGTAATCAAATCTTTCGCGTTCATGACGGCAACATAACACAGCGCAATCGCCAGCGGCAAGGTGGGAAATGCAAATGAACTATTGCGATTACTTTTTCCGAAATGCTGTCCAAAATGCAACGGTTCCAACAATCAAGGCTGCTGAAACGCATAACCAAAATTGCAATGGTTCATCAACGCGTGAAATTTCTGGCCCACGAAGTCCATATCTTCCGCCTTCGCGAAATTTTCCATTTACGATTGCAGCTATTCCGGCGAATAGAAAAAAAGCTCCAAGAAACAAAAAAAGAATTCTTGTCAGAATTATTTTGCCCTTACTTTTCATTTACTTCGCAATCATCCCGCTTTGGCGTGCGTAATTGAACAGACCGCCGGCGTCCACCACAGGACGCACGTCGCCGAGCGGTTTGAATTTGAAAACTTTGCCGGTGTTCTTCACGGTCACGGTTTGCACGTCGAGGTCAACGGTCACTTCGTCGCCGGTTTTCAAAACGTCAACGAGCCGTTCGGTCATTTCGCACGGATACAATTCGCCGGTGGCGACGGAATTGCGGAAGAAAATGCGCGCAAAACTTTCCGCGAGGACAACTTTGCATCCGGCCGAACCAAGCGCGATGGGCGCATGTTCGCGTGAACTGCCGCAGCCGAAATTTTTCCCGGCGACGACAATTGGATAGTCGGTGTCGAGCTTGCCTTCCTTGACGAAGCGCGTCGGATAAAGCGATTTCGGCAAACCATCGAGCGCGTAGCTGCCGAGCTTTTCGTATTCCTCGGGAATCGTCGGCACGAGATTCAAATACTGCGCGGAAATGATTTGGTCGGTGTCAATGTTGTCGCGAACAACATAAACGGCGCCGGTAAAAACGGATTTACTCATACGAATTATTTTAGACAGGATTAACGGGATTTTACAGGAGAAATTTCAACGCCTGATTTGCAATTGCGGCAACGCGGCCTGCAATTCGGTCAGGCTGTTCGTCGCTTGCGTGCGGGCAACGCCGAGCGTCTGCAATTGTTTGAGCGCGAACAGATTTGTCAGGCCCGCGCCGGTGATTTGTGTCCGGTTCAAATCCAGCCGATGCAAATTGGTCAGAGCGGAAATGCCCTTGATGGTTTCATCCGTCACCGCGTCGCCGGAAAGCACGAGCGATTGCAATTGTTTGAGCCCAATCAAATTGGTCAAGCCCGTGCCGGTGACTTTCGTGCTGGGCATGTAAAGCGCCTGAAGATTTGTGAGCGCGGGCAGATTCGTCAAGCCGTCGTCGGTAATTTTCGCGGCGTCAAGGTCAAGCAATTGTAATTGCGTCAGGCCGGAAATGGCGGCAAGGCCGGGATTGTTCATGCGTTTGATGGAACCGAGATTGAGATGACGCAATTGTTTCAACGGCGCGAGTTGGCCGAGGCCGTCATCGGTTACGCGCGTAGCAAACAGATTCAACGATTGGAGATTCGTGAGCGCGGCAACGTATCTCAACCCGTCATTTGTGACGGCGGTGTGATTGACGTCGAGCGATTGCAATTGTTTTAACGCAGACAATTCGCGCAACGCGTCGTCCGTGATTTGCGTGTAACCGAGTGAGAGACTTTGCAATTGAGTCGCGCTGGACAATTCCTTCGCGTCGGCATCGGTGAAATTGGAATTCTTCAAATCCAGACCGAACGGCGTTTTTTGCGACCGCACTTTTTCAAGAACATCGTGCGACCAGACTTTGATTTGGAATGCAGGAATGTCGCCGTTCGTGTGTTCCTGATGAAACGTCGCCCGCCCCAATTGGTCGCGACTCATCCAGCCGGTTAGATTTTCCGAAACATTTGTTTGTGCTGACGCGTTGCCGATAAACAGCAGAGCGATGAACAGGTGTTGAATTAAATTTTTCATCAGTTTCGAATATCGGCTCGCGAGGACTCTGGCACCACCATTTGTGATTGTAACTGTTTTTGTTGTCGTTTGCGCAGAACAATTACGGCGGCGACGCAAGCAGTCCACGTGGGTAAATCATCGGCGAGCGGAATAAGTTCCAAAACAAATGTCGGCAACAGCAACCAGTGAAATCCAATTAGCCAGCTTGTCAGCAGCATGGCGATAATGTCAATAATTTGATTCGGCCCTTCCCATCCGGGAATGTTCAAAAGCAATTGTAATCCGTCTGCCATGACGGCGGTCATCAAGGTGAGGGCAATTCGGATTCCCGTTAATTTTCGGATGCGAAGCAATTGCTCGGGTTTGTCGGGCGGATGCACAAGAAGATTTTCATCTGCCGCGCCGATTTTTTCAACATCACAAACCGGTTCGTTGACGAAGGTGAAATCAGTGGTAAATTTTATGCGCAATCAGCAATCCAAATTGTTCAAATGATAAATCCATATTTGTCCAAGCTGGCGAGCAATCGTTTTGCAAAATTATTTCTTCCGGGTTTGCTGGTGAGTTTTCTCCAAATCACGACATCACACGCTTTGACGTTCAATGTGACTTACGATGCGAGCGTGACGAATTTCACGCAGGCGGCGCAAGTGGAAGGAGCATTTTCCAATGCCACACAAATTCTTCAAACTCTTTACACGAATCCTATCACGGTCAACATCACGGTTTATTGGGGAGCGTTCGGGCCGTTTGTCGGCGACAACGTCTCGTTGGGCGAAAGCGAGACGCCATTCGTCGGCTCATCCGGTTTCAAATACCCGCAATTGACGAATGCATTGCGTGCGGCGCGAACCACCGCAGCTGACAGTAATTCTGTCGCCAGCCTGCCGGCCAGC
>JAJPKI010000057.1 GCA_021323835.1 Verrucomicrobiota bacterium
CAGCCCTGATAAAATGTCCGCAACCAGCCGCTCTTCGGAACGTGCAAGCCATGATAAAAAATATTCGGCGCAATTTTTTCCGGCGAACGCACCGGTTGTTTCAGGCAGGAAATGACATGAATTTCGCAATCGCCGATTTGCGCGAAACCTTGCAGTAACGCTTCAGGCGCAGCGCCAAAATAAGGCATTGGATTTTCATAATCACGAAAATGCTCGCGGTTATCGGTTGTTAAAACGGCGATTTTCATTGGGAAGTTTTCATCGCTGGCAAAACAATATCAGGAATTTTCGGCATCTTTGAAAGCAAATCTGTTTGACTCGAATTCGCGCCAACAACAACCTGATTGAAACGACTGATGAAAATTGCGCTGTGTCTGGAATATCCCATCGCCTTGCACGGCGGCGTCAGCGTGCTGGTCGAAACGCTGGCGCAGGAATTTACCGCGCGCGGACATGAAATCGTGCTCGTCTCGCCGGACGCGCCGGACGATTTGGAAAATTTCAACAGCCACAATCAAATCCGGCAACACATTCAAATTGTTTCAGGAAAATTTTCTATCGCTGGCGCAAAAAAACTCGCGCGCCAAATCGCCAACGCAAACATTGACGTTGCACATTTTCATTTCGGCGGCGTGTTCGGCTGGGGCAACCGCTTTCCGTTTCATTGCCCAATGACTCACCTGGCCGCGTTGGGCGTGCCTTGTTTTTCCACCGTGCATCTCGTCGTAGAATTGACCGAAGGATATTGCGGTCCGCAGAAGCCGTTTTGGTTCAAGTCACTAATGCTGCCGTTGGGCTGGTCAGGAAAAATGCAGCAACTTTTTCACGCGCACCGTGAAATTGCCGTTTCGCAGCATGATTTCAAAAAATTGTGCCGCTGGTATTGGCCGCTGAAAAATCGCTTCACACAAATTTATCATTCACGGTTGCACAACGAACCCCTCGCGCAAAATTTATCGCGCGAAAAGATTATTTTAAATGTCGGCCACATCGCGTGGCGCAAAGGACAAATGGTTTTGGCTCAAGCATTCGCGAAAATTGCGCCACATCATCCCGAATGGAATTTGCAACTCGCGGGTTACGATGCCGACGACATTTCCGCGCGCCAAATCCGCAGTCTCATCGCCGAACAGAAATTGGAAAATAGAATTTTTTTACTCGGCGACCGGCCTGACGCGCTTGATTTGATAAAGCGCGCGGCGATTTATGTTCAACCTTCATTTTGGGAAGCCCTTGGATTGGCATTGCAAGAAGCGATGTTCGTCGGTTGCGCGTGCATTGGTTCGCGGGCGGGCGGCATTCCCGATTTGATTTCTGAAAATGAAAACGGTTTGCTGTTCGAGCCGGGAAATATCGCGCAACTCGCCGATGCACTGGAAAAATTAATTGGCGATGAAACACGCCGCGCGCAACTTGGCCGCGCTGCCGCCAATTCCATCCGCGAACGCGGCATGACTGCTGGACAAATGGCCGAAAATTATTTGCGCCTGTATGAATCAAGCCGACGCTAAAAGAAAATTTATCGTTGCCACGCCCGCGCGCTCGGTTTGCGATGACAATGCCCGTGCGCTGGAACGTGTCGGCGCGTTGCGATTTATTGCGCTTGGCACGCGGCGCGGCGTGAACGGAATTCCGCCGGAAAGAACACGATTGTTGCCGGCATTTGGACTGGCAAATTATTTTGCTGCGAAATTGCTGCCGCCATTTGCCGGTGAGTCGTTTCGGTTCAGAATGCATCCGTGGTTTGACGGCTGGGTCAAAAGCCAATTGCGCGCCGGCGACCACATTATTTCCAGTTACGGCTACACGAATGAAAGCTTCAAATTCGTCCGCGCACACAGCGGAAAGACATTTCTCGACGCAGGAAATTCGCATCCGGAAAATTTCTGGAACATTTTGATCGAAGAACATCGTCGCTGGAATTCGCCGCATCCGCCCGTCGCGCGGCATCATTACGAACGTTCGCTGGCGATGATGGAGCACGTTGATTTTGTGCTTTCGCCCAGTTCATACGTTACAAAATCTTTTTTGAAGCGCGGGTTCAAGCCGGAACAAATATTGAAAAATGTTTATCCGGTTGATTTATCGTGTTTTTCTCCGGCGGCGCAATCGCGTCCGCAAAATCGTCCGCTGACAATTATCAACACAGGCAGCTTTTCATTGCGCAAGGGTGCGCCATATTTGCTGGAAGCATTTTCCATTGTGCAAAAAAAAATTCCCGATGCTCGTTTGCTGCTGACGCACGCGGTTCAAGACAGCATGAAACCCGTTTTAAAAACATATGCCGGTCTGCCGATTGAATGGTCGCCGTCGCTGCCGCATGCGCAATTGGCCGAACGATTGCGCAGCGCCGATATTTTTGTTTTGCCATCGCTCGAAGACGGCTTTGCCCGCACAGTGACCGAAGCGCTTGCGTGTGGTTTGCCGGTCATCACCACACCGAACACAGGCGCGAGCGACTTGATTCAGTCCGGCGTCAATGGTGAAGTGGTGCCGGTTCGCGATGCGCAGGCGATTGCCGATGCGATTTTAAAGTGGTCGGAGAAAATTCTTTCGAGCAATTGGCAGCCGCGGGTGTTGCTCGACGCGGAAAGATTTTCATTTGAACATTTTGAGCGAGAATTCATCGGCCAGCTTCGTGCACGAGGACTGGTGTAAATTATTCTTCGACGTGCAGCAATCCCTGCAGCATTTCGCCCAAATCTTCGGAATTGCGCGCGATATTGATGGAGTCACAGCTCTTGAACGGATTGCTGCGAGCGTAATCGTTGACGACGATGCGTTTGCCGTGGTTGAGTCCAAAAAGAATTTGATGATAACGCACACCTTCTTTTTTTAACTGGCGCACGGTCAGCGCGCGCGCTTCTGCTTTGCGCGAAGTGGTGATAATGATTTGCACTTTGCCGCTGTCGTGAAGACGGTTGATGGCTTCGATGTTTTCCTTGATGCCGGGCGTCGTTCCCCAAACCGGTTCGAAATGTTCGCCCGAATTGACAACCAGTGTGCCATCCAAATCTACGAACAGTGTGCCGAATTGTGATTTGTAACGGTTCCAGTCTTTGAGCGTGCCCCAATCGGAATAATGGGAACAGACCACAGCGGAAAATGCCTTATTGTCGAGCAGCATCTGGTAAATGATGTGCGAAATATACAAGCCTTTCAGGTTCGAAAGCCGTTTGAAATAATTCAAATATTCCTGCGCGTCGTCAAATCCATATGCGCCGCTGCAAAAGAAATTACTGATGACACGTTTCTCAACGATGTTCGTGACAAAATGATTTTCGTTCACGTCGGCATAACTTTTATTGCCGGGATTGACGAAGCCGACCTGGTTCAAGTCAACGACGGAAATGAAGTTGTTTGCCGGAACTTTCATCCGAAAAAAATTATCCGAATCTTTGATGCAAATCGGACCTTTAATCTTTTGTTTTTCAATCGCGCGCGCCACAGTTTCGGGCTGCGATTGCGTCGGCTGGTCGAGCGCGACCACGACGAGCTTGTCCAGCAACCCGATTTGTCGGAATTGTTTTTTGATTCCGCGCAGGCATTGAAACTCCTTCAAATGCGCTGCGAGCACAACGAGATAAATTTTTTTCAGGCTGGAAAATTCCAAGCCGCGGATGGCCTCAGCCAGCATGAGATTGCCATTGGGATGCGTCAACATCCATTTGGGACGCATTTTGGGAAAGCGCGAGGATTGGCCGGCGGCGGGAATGATTAAATTCATTTTACAAATTTTATGACAATCGCTTTAACACTGCCAGCCGATATTCGAACGTTTCCAATTTCCATTTTCCGAGTTTCACCAAATCCATGACGGCCAAATACGGGCCGCCGTCCGTCTTAAAATAAGTTTTGTCCGGTTCGTATTCTTTTCCCGCGTTGTGGACGAGCATCATCGCGCCATCGGACATCAATGGATGCAGCAATTCCAAATCTTCCTTCACGGCGGCGTAAGTGTGGTTGGCGTCGTGAAACACAAAATCAATTTTATCGTGAATCAAATCGCCGGCCTGCGAACTCAATCCGGCAAGCAGCTCAAAATTTCCCAAGCCGTTTTTCTCCAGCGCGCATCCGACGATTTTACGATTCGGCCAGCCGGAAACGTGTGTGTTCACCGTTGCGTCTAAAACTTCATCCCAGACATCCAGTGCGATACAGCGCGTCTTCAAATTTGCGGCATCGCGCGCCTGCAAAACTTTTTTGAAAGTGCCGCACCAGAAAACGCCGATTTCCAAGTATGTCGTCGGATTTGCCGCCGTAAATGTTTTCAATAAAAGTTCGGTTTCCTGCGGATACAAATCGGTGCTAAAAACCAGCGGATGCGAGCCGGTGAACCATTTCCAAATTCGGCGTTTGACCGGAGACATGGCGATTTGCGGACGAGTCAAACCCAAGCCGGTTCGCAAAGGCCGCGTGAGGTCGTTGAAAATTTTCATAAGTTTCGATTTGAAAATGGTTGTTACGCTACCGGCATTTTCAACATCCGGTCAAGGCTTTCCATGATGAGCGTGGTGGTTTTTGCCTCGGTGCAATACGGCAACACGCGCATCAAATTGACAAGCTGAAACAATTTATATTCCCGCGCATACCATTCGTCGTCGGCA
>JAJPKI010000317.1 GCA_021323835.1 Verrucomicrobiota bacterium
GCGGTGGATTTGAGGTCAGTCAAAGTTGGCGCGATGGAAAATTAACTGGCGCAAAAATCATTTCCAAACTTGGCGGGAATTTGCGCTTGAGTTCAAATGTTCCGCTCGTTCGCGTAGACGGGAAAGATTTGGAAGAGGCGAGCCTTGGAAATACCAACCCATTCTTTGCCGCGCCGCCAGTGAAGCCGGAAGTGGTTTCACATTCGACTGAAGCGAGTTATCGAAGTCCGATGCAAGCTGAGACGCACAAATTTGTTTACGACGTTCCGACAAGGGCAGGGGAAACCGTGGAACTGAAGGCGAAATAAATTATTTCAGAAAAAAATAAAATCCGAGAAACAACGCAAACGGAAATAGCACGATAAAAATTAAGATAAGCCAATTGCGTTGTTTTGTTGTCATGCCGCCAGCAGCGTGACAAAAAAATCTCCGTCGTCAACATTTCAACGTTGACGGCGCGGAGATTTTAATTTCGACTGTGACAAATCGGAATTATGGCTACCGCAACAAATCAGGTCGTCGTCGCGCAAACTGCTCAAGCCGCTCCTGTCGGCGTCCTTGCATGGAAAGATAAACTTATTGATTACGCCATTGACCACGCGGGCGCGCTGCTTTCGGCGGGTTTGGTAATTGTCGTTGGTTTCATCGCTGCGCGGTGGATTGGCAAGATGATGGACCGCTGGCTCGAACGCAAAGCCATGGAGCCGCCCATGCGCATGTTGATTGTTCGCATCGTTCGCCTGCTGATTTTTGCCATGGCTTTGATTATGGCTCTTGGCACGGCGGGCATGAATGTCACCGCATTGATTGCCGGCATCAGCGTCGCGGGCGTCGGCGTCGGGTTGGCGATGCAAGGAATTCTGGGCAATCTCGTCGCCGGTTTGACAATTATTTTCACGAAACCGTTTCGCGTTGGCGAATACATTGAAATCGCGGGCGTGAACGGACAGGTGAAGACCGTTGAATTATTTTCTACTACACTTTTACACGCAGACCAGTCGCGCATCGTGATTCCCAATCGCAAAATTGTCGGCGAAATTATGCACAACTATGGCAGCGTCCGGCAGTTGGATTTATCCGTCGGTGTCGCCTACGGAACGAATCTTAATGAAGCCATCAGCATCGTGCGCGGAGTCCTGGCTCGAAATTCTCGCGTGCTCAAGGAGCCAAGTGCCGTCGTCGGCGTCACCATGCTGGCGGATTCTTCGATTAACATCGCTGTCAAGCCGTGGACAAAAGTAGACGATTTTGGAAATGCGACGATTGAAATTAATCAGGCAATAGCCGAATCGTTTCGTGCGGCAAATATTTCCATTCCTTTCCCGCAACGCGAAGTGCGATTGCTCAATGGCAATTAAGCTTTGCCGTGAATCTCTTCGTGGATTTTTGTTAAAGCTTTTACTAAAGCATCCCAATCAGATTCCGTCGTTTCCCAGCCGGCACTGAAACGTAACACGCGATGCGCTTCCGCCGCCTTGAAATGCATCGCCGCGAGCACGTGCGACGGCTCTTCTTTTCCCGTTGTGCAAGCGGAGCCCGTCGAAACGGCGAATCCGGCCTTGTCCAATTTTGTCAGCCATTTCAATTGCGCGCCGTCGGGCATCAATGCGGAAACCGTGTTCCACAATCGTGGAGAATTGGCTCCAACAATTGTCATGCCGGGCAAATCTTTCAAAAGTTTCTTCTCAAAATTGTCGCGCCAGATTCCGCGCAACAAATGCTGGCTGTGACCGATTTGTTTTTCGCGCGCTTCGAGCGCCGCGAGCATGGACAAAATAATCGGAATATTTTCTGTTCCTGCGCGAACGCCTTGTTCCTGCTTTCCGCCGACCAACAATGGCGTGATTTTGCTCTTGTGCGGAATTTTCAGGAAACCAATTCCGCGCGGCCCGCCGAATTTATGCGCCGCGCCGGTCACAAAATCGCATTGTCCTAAATCCTTTGCCGGCATTTTGCCGAGCCATTGAACGGCGTCAGTGAAAAAGGGAACTTCGTAGCTTTGGCAAATCGCTAGAATTTCACGCCATGGCTGAATGACGCCGGTTTCATTGTTCGCGGCCATCACGCCGACGAGGGCAGGGCGCGTGTCCGCCAATTCCGCGGTCAGCCAATCGAAATCAATCACGCCGTCGTGCGTGACGGGAATCAATTTCGCGCGCTTGCCGAAATAATATTTCGCCGATTCATGCACGCATGGATGCTCAATGCTCGAAATCCACACTTCCGCCTTTGTGTCGAGCGTCTTGGCGAAGTGATGCATCACCGTGTTGTTCGCTTCCGTCGCGCCGCTCATCCAAATAATGTCGTTCGCGTGGCAACCAAGGAAGTGCGCGAGTTTCTCGCGAGCTTCCTTGAGCGCAACGTGAGCGCGGTTGCCAATGCCATGCGGACTCGACGGATTGCCGGAAATATTTTCCGTCGCCGCCAGCCATGCCTCGCGCGCCTCACGCATCACTGGCGCGGTCGCGTTATGGTCGAAGTAAATCATGAGCGCGACAGCATACAATTTGCGGCAAAACTGGCGAGTTTTTTGTGCGCCGCCGTGAAGGCCAATGAATCAAATTCCGAAGGCAACAGCCATTTTCCTTCAAACCGTTTGGAATTTTTTTGTGCCTGCGCGTGAAACGCCTGCAACGTGATGCGATAACGGGTAATCGAATGTTTCACCGTGTGAAGCGGCTGCAATTGCGTCGCTTCAATGGCGAATTGCTTTTGAAAAAGTTCCTGTGGCAACAATTTCGAGCCGTTGATTTCAAAATTTGGAAACTCCCACAAGTGCGCATTCACAATTCCTGCCGGTCTTTGGCGCACAAGGAACTTTCCATTTCGCTCGACGACGAAAGCGATGAAATGCCGTGCCGTTACTGCCGTCCGTTTGCCAAGATTCGGCAATTCTTCGATGCGATTCTCTTTGAATGCGACGCAATGCTTTTTGACCGGACAAATGTTGCATTGCGGATTTCGCGGCGTGCAAATCAGTGCGCCCAGTTCCATCAGTGATTGATTGAGAAACGAACAAGAATTTATTTCGCGCGACGGTCGCGAAGAGTTTTTTTGTTCCTTCGAATCCTTCGCGCTCTTCGCGCGACTTACCAATTGTTCAGCAAAATTCCAAAGCAACTGATTCGTTTCTTTTTCCTTCGGGTTGGTTTCAATTCCGAAGATTCGAGTCAGCACGCGAATGACGTTTCCATCGAGAATTGGAGTTGGCTGATTGAAGGCGATGCTGCAAATGGCGCCTGCTGTGTAACGTCCGATTCCTGGCAATGCTAAAACTTCTTCAAATGTTTTAGGAAATTTGTAGGAGACGACGTGAGGAGTCTCTGATTTTTTTCCGTTTTTAATTTGAGACTCGTTACCTCGTCGCCTACAAATTTCAACGATTTGTTGCGCCGCCTTTTGCAAATTGCGGACGCGCGTATAATAGCCGAGACCTTCCCAAAGTTTGTGGATTTTGTCCGGACTCGCTTTGGCCACCGATTCAATCGTCGGCAATTCCTTCATCCAACGTTCCCAATACGGCATCACCGTTTTCACCTGCGTCTGTTGCAGCATGATTTCCGAAACCCAAATTGCGTAAGGGTCGCGCGTCTTGCGCCACGGCAAATCGCGCGCGTTTGCGGAAAACCAATTCAACAAAACCGGAACAAGCTTTTGCAACTTTGAGGTTTGAGTTTTGGATTTTGAATTTGCCACTGCCGGAATTATTGCCGCAAAAGGACGCAAAATCCGCAAAAAAGTTTTGTGTTCTTTGCGTTCCTTCGCGGCTAATCTTTTTCCGCGTGAAACCGCTCACAATTTACACGGGCAAATTGACCGATGAACAGGCCGCGTCGCTCAAGGCCGCGCTCGTCGCGCGCAATTGGAAGACGCGCGAGGTCGCTTACGCGCGGTTCGCCTTCGAGTCGGACAAATGCAACGTCGTGTTTTACGAGAGCGGCAAGCTGGTCGTGCAGGGGAAGGGCACGCAGGAATTCGTCGAGTTCGTTTTGGAGCCGGAGATTCTCAAGGAAGTGAAGCTCGGCTACGAAACCGTTCTGAATCCCGACCTGCTCCTGCCGCGCATCGGCGTGGACGAAAGTGGCAAGGGCGATTTCTTCGGGCCGCTCTGCATCGCGGGCGTTTACATCAACGAAAAAGTCATCAACGCATGGAAGGAACTGGGCGTGCGCGATTCAAAAAATATTTCCAGCGACAAAAAGATTGCCGAACTCGCCGATAAAATCCGCAAGACGCCCGGTTGCGTGACCGATTCCGTCGTCATCGGCAACGAAGCTTACAACCGGCTTTACACGAAGATGAAAAGCGTGAACACGATGCTTGCGTGGGGACACGCGCGCGTGATTGAAAATCTTCTTGGGAAGAAACATCAGATGAATCCGCCGCCGGTCAAGGCGATGAGCGACCAATTTGCCGCGAGCAAAAGCGTTTTGGAAAAAGCCTTGATGGCATTCGGACGCGAAATCAAATTCGAGCAGCGTCACAAGGCCGAAGAGGATTTGGCCGTAGCCGCGGCTTCAATCCTTGCGCGCGATGAATTTGTGAAAGGCCTCGCGAAACTGGAAAAACAATTTGAAATGAAACTGCCGAAGGGCGCGAGCGCAGCGGTGGACAAAGCGGCTAAAGAATTTGTGACCAAATTTGGAGCGGGGGAATTTGCCAAAGTTTCCAAATTACATTTTCGCACGGCATTGCGCGCGCAAGGTTTGCCCGAACCGCCAAAGACGGAGTGGAGAAATCGTTAAGACGAAGGATTTAATTTAATCCCCGACGCGCTCGGCTTCTTCTCGCAAAGTTTTGACGAGCGGGGACAAATTGTTTTTGGAAATAAAGTTGGTTGCGCCGGCATCGAAACAGGCTTTGATGTGAGCCGGGTCCTGCTGCCCCGACAAACAAATGAACGACATGCGCGGAAATTTTTGACGAACCATTTTCAGGGCGGAAATCC
>JAJPKI010000230.1 GCA_021323835.1 Verrucomicrobiota bacterium
AGCGGCAGGCGACGCAATTCAAACCATCCGGTCGAAATCACGGAAAATTGTTTTGCCGTTTCGCGCAAACTTTCGCGCGAGAGTTTATCGTAAGGCGCGACGAATGTTTTTGGCGCGCCGAGACCGGCGGATTTCAGCAATTCGCGGCCGTCGTTGAGCTTGCGGCGGATTTCATTTTGCGCTGGCGAATCAAATTCAAACAGCGAATGGTCAAATCCGTGCTGCGCGAAATGGTAATTGGGATTATCGAGCAGGTAGCGAACGAGTTTTTGATTTTCACCAATTGCGACCGTTGAAACGTTCGTTCCATTTTTCGAAAAAAGAAATTGTTCCGGCTTGCCGTCGGGCGTGACGGCGTCGGTGCGCACATTCGGAATGACGGCGAGATTGACCGACAAATTTTTTTCAAGAAATGGCCGATACAACCGCTCGAGACATTCGACCGGCGTAAACGCATTTGTATCGTCATCGCGCAAAATAACGTAGTGCATAAAATTTTGGTGAGGCGAAGCGCGGCGAATCCCTAAATCCATTTTCTCCAAAACGCTCGCCTCACCGTCGGCGGGCAAGTGCGCAAGCCGTGGGCACTTTTACAAGCGGCCTGGCAAACTCGCGCCACCAGATTTTTCTTCAATCAATTCTTCGTAAAGTTGTTTCACCTGCCCGGCGACGGCGCCGACGCCGAATTTTGTCGCCGCCAATTCAAATCCATTTTTTGCCAAACGCTCGCGCCAGCTCGAATTGGAAAGCGTCGCGTCAACGGCGTCATGAAACTCGCGGGGGTTGTTCAAATTGAACAGCCAGCCGTTTTCGCCATGCTTGACGAGTTGCGTGGCGCCGGAAGTGCGGCTGGAAATCACGGTCGTTCCCGCCGCCCACGCTTCGAGCAGCACAAGGCCGAACGTTTCGGAAACCGACGGCAACAAAAGGGCCTGCGATTCCTGGAATAATCCAATCAATCGCGCGTCGCCCGGCGGCAATCCGCCCGTGAGCAAAATTTTTTCTTCAAGGCCAAGCGCGCGGATTTGTTGTTTCAATTCTTCACCGTAAGTTTCGTTCGTAATTGCGCCGGCAAGAACGAGCAGGGCATTGGGGTGGCGGCGGAAAATTTCCGGCGACTGTTCAACGAGCCATTTTTGATTTTTAACGCCGTCAATGCGCCCGACACAGAGCAGGATTTGTTTGCCGCGAATTTGCGGAAACGTTACGCGCGCTTCAGCGCGATGGTCTTCCTGATACGTTTCGACGGGAATTCCGTGCGGCTGGATTTTAATGCGCTTGTCCGGAAATTTTTCGCGGAGCAATCGGGCTTCGTTTGGATTGCACGTGAGAATGGCGTCAGCGCGTTCGACGATTTTCCGCGATTGCAGGAGCAGGCCGAAAATTTTTCCCCATTCAAAGCCGCCGTAATTTGGATTATCAAAATCCTTTTTCACCGACGCCGGCAAATCGAGCAACCCGCCATGAATCGTGACGACAAACGGCAATTTTCGCGTGCTGGCAATCGTCGCGGCAATTGCGCCGATGCGGCCAAGCGCATGCGAGTGAATCACGGAAAGGTTCGGTTCGCGCAGCAAAATCAGCGGTAAATCGAACGACATCAAATTGCCGCCGACGGAAATCATTTGTTTTTTGTCTTCGGCGGAAATACCGATGACCGGCACGATGGCACTGAAACGCTTGACGGTATTTCCGTTTTTCGCGAGCGGTTCCTGCGCCAATTTTTTTTCGAGCTGCGGACAGAACATCACATTCTCGACATCGTTTTCGGAAAGGCCGTCGAACAAACGTTGCACGGCCGTTTCCGTTCCGCCCCATTCGGCGGGATTGAATTTGCGCAGCACGTGCGCGACGCGCAGCGTGGCGGGAACAATTCGCAACGTCGGAACTTCATGGGTTCCGTTTCGTTCTCGCAATTCGCGTGTGGCAAACATCGTTCGCCTATGCAACAACCACGGGTTCGTGCTCATTTTCTTCCACCAATTCCTCTTCTTTCGTAGAAATGATTTCTTCGTCCGGCTCAAAATAATATTGTCGCTTCGATTCGCGCTTACGCAGCCAATACAACGCTGCGACCGTGCCGAGAAAAATATGAAACGTCAGAAAGATTTGCGTCTGGTGATAAACCCATTCCGTAATGCTTTGCAGGAAAATTCCAATCGTGCCGAAGAAAATTCCCACGCCAAGACGGCGCGTGGCATCGGCCATTCGTGGAAAAAGAAATTTTGCGCCAATCTGGAACCAGCGCAGCCAGACGATTCCAAAAAGAATTAATCCTGGAATTCCCAATTCGCCAACCGTCAGCGCGGCGAGACTGTGCGCGGGCGCGGCGTAATTGCGGTTCGGACGGAATTTTACCGGCGTGTAGGCGAGCTCATCGTAATCGGAATACGCCGGGCCGACTTTCGCGCCATATTTTTTGCTGACCCAGTAGGACCAGTTGTTCAAGCCGACGCCATAAAAATGGTCGTGCATAATTAAATCGGCGATGCGCAAATAATATCCGCGGCTTTCGAACGCCGATGCGTCTTCGTATTCGTGCTTCAACGAGTCGGTCGTGTAACGCTCTTCAATCGAATTCCACGATTTGAAAAGCATCGCCGCGATGACCAGCGGAATGAACAGCGCCGCGGCAATTTTTTTGAACGTGATGCGCCACGTCATGCACATGAACGTCGTCGCCAGCAACACAAAGGCAAAAATCGGAATGCCCGCGCGCGAAACCGTCAGCAAAATCGCGCCGCACGCCGCAAGAATGGCCACGACGGAAAAAACGCGGACGAATTTCGGCAGAGTGGAATTGACCGCTGCGACAAAAATCGGCGTCACCATGCACAAATACATGGACAAGCTGTTCGGGTCATCGAGCGTGCCCGGCACACGCAAATAGCCGCCGAAACCTTGTTTGAGAGCGACCAGCCCTTCAAAGCAAACGCAGCAGCACAGTGCGAGGACAAGGATGGATAATTCGCGTTCGGTGCGAACGAACATTGCCGCCGCGAGAAAAAATAAAATGCCGCGCAACATTTTCGACAATTCAAACAGCCCGTAAATTTTCGGGTCGGAACCGGCGACGTTCATGCATGCGTAAGCGAAAAATAAAATCATGAAGCCCAGGCTCGCCGGCCAAAACCATCGCACGTAGCCGCGGCGCGGAGTAATAATTGAGCCGAAGAAAACGCCAATGGCTAAAACGTCGAGGCAGGTGAATTCAAATCCGCGCGTGGTGCCGCGATACCAGAAATGCGTGTCGAAGTTGATGGACAGTTTTTCGACAATCGGCATCAGCGCGACCATCAAGAAAAATGCCGCGTCGCGAAACGGCCGCCACAAGCACGCGAGCACACACAGCGGCGTGACGCATCCAAAAAATATCGCTGCGATAAAATCTTTCTCATCCATAAAATTAATTTTCTACTGGTTGTGCGAGCGGTTTTGAAATCGGCGCGGCGCCAACTTCAATCTTGCGGATGTTTTCGCGACTTGCTTTTGGCCAGTAATGCATTTGGCCGCGCTTGAAATGCCGGTGCGCGCGGAAGAGCGCAATCATCGTCACCAGAAATCCGGCGCAAGCGGCGGGAAAATGTGTCACTCGCTGGAGACCTTTTAATTTTCGCCACCGGTTAAATCGAAACGTCAGCGCATCGGGAAACAATTGCCAAAAGCGTTTACCGCGCAAATGTTCGGCAATCAATTGCGCGAGCCAATTCGGATTGCGCTCGTCATTTTGCCGCAATGTCGCGGCGAGATTTTCTTTCTGCTCAAGCGGCAAATCTTTCAGATATTTATCCACGAGCAAATGCACCGTCGTCTGGCCAATCATCTGCCGCTTTTGATTTTTCAAAATTTCCAGCGGCGACGTGTAGGCTTCAAAAATGTGCGATGCGTTTGGCGCGGTGAGGATTCGACGCGGATTTAATTTTTCCGTGAAAAAATTGGTGCAGACAATCGCTTTGATAAATCCATCGTCCGGCGCGCCTAAATCCTTTGGCAGCCAGATTTTTCGCGCGACTTCCGCGCGGATGCAATAAAGTTGTCCGGTCATTTGTCCTTCGGTTTGCCGCGTCATCGTGCTTGTCGCGAGCGAAATGCGGTCGCGCAACGATTTTCTTTTTTTCAGCGCGATGTCTTTGATTTGCACGTCGCTGGCGATTTGCGCTTCAGAATTTTCCAGCAGCACGGAAAGCATGTTGAACAACGTCTCGCGGCGATTGAACAAAATGTCCGAATCCATGATGAACAGGAATTCCGCGCTGCGATTCGCGATTTCGTGGACGTAAGCGTTCCAGGTGTTGTTGCGACCGGCTTGCGCGATGGATTCCACGCGGCAGGAAAAGCTTTTTGCGAACGGATGTTTTTTCTTTTGCTCGATGAAAACTTCCAGCGCAATCAGCGGCGTATCGTCCGTGCATCCGTTGGGAATGCACACGACCTCGGCGCGCTCGCCGCGTTTGGCGAGTTCTTCAAAAATATTTTGCTCGAAAAGATTTTCAAGCGTTCGCCGGATGACGGCTTCCTCATTCCATGCGCGCACGGCGATGGAAACTTTCGGCGCAATCGGCTGGGCATTCATCAATTGCAATCTCCTTGCTTCAATTCACCGTCATCGTAACTGCGATTGGTGATTTGCTGAAGTGGGTGAAATCCCGCCGCTTCAATCGGCAAATACCCCAGTCCGTTTGGCGATGCGAAGCTGCTTGCCGCGCAGATTTGCAACGTTTAATTTCCGCGTATGACCATGCGGCAATTTTATGACTGGCAGACGGCGGGCGGCGGCGACGATGTTTCGCTGCTCGTCGCCACGCTGGAACGCCGCGAAATTCCGTGGTGCATGATTGGCGGATTGGCCGTGAACTATTGGGCAAAAGAACCGATGGCCACGGCGGACGTGGACGTGGTGATTGCGCTGGAACGCGTTGACGAAGCGGTGAAGGCATTGCGCGCTGCCGGTTTCACCGCAAAAAAATTCAAATGGTCGGTCAACCTCAAAGGCCGCTCGAAAGTGTCCGTGCAAATTTCCACCGAGGAAGTGTATCGCGAATTTCCCGCGCGCTCCACGCCGGCGGACATCCATGGCATTCTCATGCGCGTGGCAAGTTTGCAGGACACGCTGCGCGGAAAAATTCTCGCATGGCAGGACACCGAACGTCGCGCCAGCAAACGTCAGAAAGATTTGTTGGACATGATGCGATTGGTGGAAGCACATCCCAAATTGCGCAAACAATTGCCGCCGGACTTGGCACAGAAAATTACAGGATAGTTTCATTCATAAATTCCTCATCAGGTTTCGACCCCTTGTCTGAAGCGGCAAATACCCCATGCACAGAATTCAGTTTGTGCGTTACGGTTTCGGTTAATGCGTGAACCTTTGGTAAGCATCATCGTCCGCTCGTTCAACGAGGGCTGGGCGCTGCGCGAGACGTTGCCCGCGTTGCGCGCGCAGGATTACACGAATTGGGAGCTCATCGTGATTGATTCCGGCTCGACGGACGGCTCGGTGGATTTGATTCGCGCCGCGCAGCCGCAACAGTTCATCCAAATCGAGCCGCACGAATATCATCCGCCGCGCGTGATGAATCGCGGAATGGAATTGGCGCGCTCGAACTTCTGCATTTTTCTCAACGCCGACGCCACGCCGCAGGGCAGCAATTGGCTGCGACCGCTCGTGCGTCCCTTGTTCGTGCCGCATTGCGCAGCGGTTTTCGGCAAACAAATTCCGCGACCGGATTGCAAAGCCGTTTATGCGCACGATTACGAGCGTTGCTTCGGAGAGAATCGCGATTCAAAACATTGGGAGCATTTTTTCAGCATGGCGAGCAGCGGGATTCGCAAGGACATTTGGACGCAACGCAAATTCGACGAGCGAATGCGCTATTCCGAGGACGACGAATACACGCGCTGGTGCCGCGCGCAGGGTTATCAAATCGTTTACGTGCCGGAATCGGTCGCGATGCACTCGCATAATTATACTCCGCAGGAAGCGTGGAAGCGCAGTTTCGGCGAAGCCAAGGCGCTGGCGGCGGTTTGGCAGGGCAGGGCGGGAGATTTCAATTTTCCGAAAACGGTTTTGCTCGGCTGGCTGAACGATGCGCGTCGTGATTTGTTTTTCTGCGCGCAAAAAAATCGTTTAAGCGAATTTCCACACGCGCTACAAATCCGCTGGCAACAGCGCAAGGCGAAGCTCGTTGGATTTCGCGAAGGTTGGAAAACGTATCGCGACAAAAATTCCTCCGAAATTATTTCATCTCCGCTTCCCGTTTGGGCCAAGCCGGTCATTTCACTCGAACAAAAGGAAAGTTTATGATTGCAACTGCAAATCGAATTCAGGGAATCGAACCGGTCATCGCGCCATTTGAGCCGTTGCCGGCGGAACGTTCGCGCGAAAAATTTTTTACGCTCGACGGCGACGGCGCGCTGGAAATGCACATCGAGCGCACGTGCAAAAAGGTTTTAGCCGGCGTGCAACGCATTATTTTGCCGCAGCAACTGGAAGGCTTGCTGCTCGGCGGCGGCTACGGTCGCGGCGAAGGCGGCGTATTGCGCACGAAAAATGGCGACCGGCCTTACAACGATTTGGAATTTTATGTTCTCGTTCGCGGCAAAGATTGGTTGAACGAAAAAATTTACGGTCGCCGATTGCATCGGCTGGCGAAATCGCTGGCGCCGGAAGCAGGCGTGGAAATTGATTTCAAAATCATTTCGCGCCAAACGCTGCGCGAAAGTCCGGCCAGCATGTTCTTTTACGATTTGATTTCCGCGCATCGCTGGCTGCTCGGCGATGAAAGCATGCTCGCGGGTTGCGAGCAACATCGCCAGGCGCGCGACATTCCGCTGCACGAAGCGACGCGATTGCTGATGAATCGCTGCTCCGGTTTGCTATTCGCGAAAGAAAAGTTGGAATCAAAATCGTTCGACGACACGGACGCGGATTTTGTTTCGCGTAACATCGCCAAAGCGCAACTCGCGCTCGGCGACGCCGTGCTCACGGTCTTCGGCCAATATCATTGGAGCGCGATGGTGCGCAATCGGCGGTTGCTGGAATTGGAAGTGGACGAAAATTTGCCGTGGCTTTCCGAAGTGCGGCATTATCACGAAACCGGATTGAAGTTTAAGTTTCATCCGCAAATCAATATTTCGCGCGAAGTGCTGCAAAGCGAACACGAAAAAATTTCCGCGCTCGCGCAACAGGTTTGGCTGTGGCTGGAAAATCGCCGGCTCGAATGCCATTTTCTTTCGATGCGCGGCTACGCGTTAAGCACGCTCAACAAATGTCCTGAAACGGACGTTGAGCATAATAAATTGGTGAACGCTAAAATTTTTGGTTTTCACGTTTATTTCAGAACACGCAGCGAACATCATCCGCGCGAACGTGTTTTGGACGCGCTGGCGATTTTGCTTTGGCTGCCCTGGCGCGAAAAATTGGATTTGCAACGCGCGCTCGAAAAACAATTGAAACGCGACATGAGCGTCGGCGAATTTTTCCAGCAGGCAATTGTCCAAGCGGTTAAATTATTTGCAAAATTGCCGGTCGTCGGAAAATTTTTCAGCGAATTCAAATTTGTCTCGCGGCAATTTAATTTCGCAGACGCTTACCGAAAATTATGGAGCGAGGTTAAATAAACAATTCCTCTATTTCCGCTTCACACGGCAAAAATTTTTCAAAATTTGCTTGTGAAATTTTTCACGATAAGACATTCTGTCCGGCCTTTGGACGCACAATAACCTTTCGTTCTGGGCATCGGTGTCGTCTGAATTAAATTTTTTAAGTGAACCGGTTTTTGAAAATTATTTTTGCTTGTGCATTCCTCGCCGCAATTTTCGCGGTGAGCGTCGGCGCGCAATCACCTACGGAAGCGCAAATGTCGCCTGCGCCCGCGCAATCGGCTCCGGCTGCTGCGGATGAAACCGTTCCTGCCGCCGCGCCTGCGGTTTTTCACGTGCTCGGTTTACCGGTGACGAACTCGATGATTTGCACATGGATTGTGGCTGCGGTGATTTTAATCGTGGTGCGCTTGAGCACTTGGAGAAACATCAAAGAAATTCCGTCGGGAATGCAAAACTTCCTCGAAGCGCTGGTTGAAATGTGGGACGGCTTGATTGGCGATATTTTGGACAAGCGCGTGACACGCTGGGTTTTTCCATTTGCGACGACATTTTTCATTTTCATCGTCATTTCAAACCTGATGGATTTGGTTCCCGGAGTCGGCAGCATCGGCTATGGAAAGCCGGCAAATTATTCGATGCGAATTGCGGTCAATGTGACCGAGCCGTTGTTCCGTCCGCCGACAACCGACGCCAATCTCACGATTGCGATGGCGGGAATCTTCTTAATCATGAGTTTGTATTGGGCGGTTCGTTACAACGGATTTTTCGGCCTCATCAAACACATTTTCGGCGTGAAAATGGAAACGAACAAACTCGCCTACCCACTGTTTTTCCTGTTGTTTCTTTTCATCGGCGCGATGGAATTGCTTTCGGTGATGTTCGCGCGTCCGGTCGCGCTGGCAATGCGGCTTTACGGGAATGTTTTCGCCGGCGAAAGCATTTTGGACATGATTTTCCACAGCAAATCGCTTTTATTTTCGCTGGTGCTTTCGTCGTTCATGTATTTTTACGAAACGTTCGTGTGCCTTGTGCAGGCATTTGTGTTCGCGATGCTCGTCGTCGCATTCGTCGGCACGCTGTGCACGCATAACGACGAAGAACACGCGCATTAAACAATTTGCTCCGGCAAAAATCGGGGCGACAACCAAAACAACAGAAAGAAAAAATATGATGCTCGCAGAAACAGTAGCCCCTGTGATTCAGGGCAACGTCCACATCGGTCTCGCCTTTGGCGGCGCGGCCATCGGCATCGGCATTGCGACGGCTGGCGGCGTGACCGCGATGGCGCGCAATCCGGGAATGTTCGGCAAAATTTTGACGTTCATGTTCGTCGGCATGGCGCTCGCCGAAGGCTGGGCGGTCATCGCGTGGCTCGTCGTCAAATAAT
>JAJPKI010000349.1 GCA_021323835.1 Verrucomicrobiota bacterium
GACAACCGAAGTCAGCCCGAGCAAAACGTAAATGAGTGTATCCATATTATTCGTAGTAAAATGTAAACGTGATTTCCCGATAGGTCTGGCCGATTTGATGGCGCATTTCTTCCGGCCATTGTGCGAAAGGCGCGGGGTCGTGAATCGCGTCCTCACACACCGCGCCGAGCGCGACGCCGACGGTGTTTTGCAAAACGGTCATGTCCGTAATCGTGCCGTCGTAATTCAAATGAAACCGCACGACCACTTTACCCGTGCGGTCGAGCGCATAATTCTGGCTGTCGAGCAAATCATACCAGCGCTGTTGCACCGCTTCAATGAATGCCTGGTCGTAGACGCCGAATAAATCTTGTTTCACGTCGAATGACGGAACGAGCGAGTGATTGTCCACGCCACCATTTTGTTTTCTTTGCACGCCGGGCAAATGCCGCTGCGCGAGCGCCTGCTGCAAATTGCGCGGGCGCGTTTGCGGCTGCGGCGGTTTGGGATGGTCCAAAACCAAATCACCCGGCTCGACAACCGGCGGCGATTCCAATTTCGGACTCGGCTGCTGCGGATGCAATTGATTGAAATCTTCCTTGCGCGCGGTTTCGAGGTCGGGCGTTTCCGTTTGCGTCCCGTTCAATTCCGGCTGGTTCAAATTTTTTTGCGAATTGTCCGCAGCCTTGGAATTTTGCGCGCCGTAATATTTTGCGTTTTTCGGTGTTTCGGTCGAAGGATTTTGCACCATCGCAAATTCAATCGGCGGCTCCTGATTTTGCTTCACGACTACCGGCTGTGTTTTTGGCGCGAACAAACGCAGCGACGGCAGCAGCTTAAAAGTTTTTCCCACTTCGTAGCCGCCATAAGCAATCAAATGCGCCGCCAGCGAAAACGCCAGCACGAACGCGAGCCGCTCAATGTCGAAGCGGTTGAAGCGCAGCGAGCCAAATGATTTGCCCTTGTCGACCATGTCCGAAGAATTTGCCGCAGAAAAACCGTTACGGCAACTGTCTTTGCGGATTGGCGCCGATTTTTTGCAAAATTATTTTTGAACGGATTTGATGCGCAGCTTCCACTCAAGCGGCTTGGGCGACAACTGTAAATTATCAGCGTCAATGTGCAGAACCAGTGGAATTGCGCCGCGAGTGCCTTTGCCGATGGTTGAATTTCCCGTCGCCTGCAAATTTTCGGTGAATGAAATTTTTTTGCTTTCGATGGAAATTTCCAATGCCGCGTCTCTACCCGAAAATGTGTCAATACGCTTGCCGTATTCAAATCTTGTGGAAACAAAATCGCCGGTGCTTGGAAAAATCACTGTGAAATGGCGTATCGTCATTGGATTCGCCGCGGAAATTTTTTCGGTGCGAATCAAAGTATCGCCGTCCAGTTTCCATTTCACTTCGCTCGTCAAACCGGCGTCCGCAAATTGTTCCGACTGGCCGAACGGCAAATCAATGTTCGTATTCGCGGATGTCACATCAATTTTTGCGAAACGATTCCAAATGGCCATGACGCCATTCCCGTCTTTGTCCGGAATAATTTTGTCCGCGCCGTCGCATGCGGCAACTGTTTGACCGTTCGTTAATTCCAGAAACGGCGTCAGCACCGGAACAATTTGTTCCACCGGCGCGGCAAATCCGGAGAGTCCGTGCGGCGCGGGCTGATAATCCGAAAGTCCCGCGCGAAATCCGCTGCCGCCACCAGCCGTGAATGGCAGTGCGAATTGGAATTGCGAATTGCGAATCAGCCAAACGCCGGCTTCACGACCACTTTCAGAAAATTCATCTGGCAATGAATTGCTCGTTCGAAAAAAATCGAAACGCGCAACGTCCGGCAGATTTGGCGTCGCTGGAAATTCCGTCACGCCTCCTGCTCGCCACGCGGCAATTAAATTTTCCAACGATTCTGCGTTTTTGTAAAAAAATCCCGTCGTCTGCTGCCATTGCCGGTCAACGGTGACGTAATGAAAACTGCCGCGTCCAAATTTAAACATATTCAGCAAATGCCGGTCGGGTTCGTAATCGCGCAACAGCGAATTCCACGCAGCGAAATAGACGGACGACAAATCCTGCAATGACGCGGGACGAAATTCGGGATGCGCGGCGAGAAATCCGATGATGTCGAGCGTGTCCATGTAGCTGTTGTCGCCAATCGTCCGGCCCCACGCGTAGCTGTAACCGGTTTTGTCCACGAGCGCCCACCACGTGCGCATCGTCGCGCGAATCGAGTTCGCCGAAACGTCTTGAATATCTTTGCGCGCGATATTTCCGGCGGCTTCATAAATAAATCGCGCATATTCCTGCGAGTAACGGTCGTAACGACCAGTCGGCACGTTGTCATCCGTGTAAAGCGCGATGCGCGAAAATTGGTTGGCGGCGTGCTGCAAAATATCGTTCGCGCCGTCGAGATTCGTCGCGAGGCCGAATTGATAATCCATCGTGATGATGCGCGAGGCCACGCCCATGTAATTTTCCGGCAAATCAATCACGTGATGGGTTTGGAAATTGTAAAAGCGCGACGGATTCAGCAACGCACGCCATTCGTCCTGTTCCGACGGCGACAAACTTTGCCAAAGCGCGTTCGTGTCCAAATTCATTCCGTAATGCCGCAACGTGATGGCCGCGCCGAGTTGCGAAAAAGTTTTTCCACCTTGCCGCGATTCGATTAAACCGAGTTGTCCGAGAAATTGCGGAACATCGCGGCCGGAAATGTTCGTTTCGCCGGTGATTGCCGAAATCGCAGACACCGCGCGCATGAACGAGCCCCACGTGAAATCGCCTTTCGTCGGCACACCGAGAACGATTGGTTGCGGCGGGTTCAAATTTGTGACGGCGGCAATTTGCGCAGCGATTTCTTTTTGCAGAAATGATTTGGCATCGGCGGTAAATTGCGCCGTGGAAACCATTTGCGTCGGCGCGGCGAAAATTTGAAATGTTAAAAATGAAAAGGCAATTGTCGCGGCAAAGTTTCTGGGGCTCATGCGTTGAGAATGCAAAAATCTTGCGGAACCAGCAAGCTTCCGGCTTGTGCTTTTTCAATTGTGCAGACAACCTTCGCGCATGAAATCATTTTCCCAGTGCGCGTTAGTGGCATTTATCGCGAGCATTTCCATTTCGTTATTCGCAGAGGATGCCATTTCGCCGACGAATAAAATCGAATTGTTCGACGGCAAAAGTTTTTCGGGTTGGACGTTTGTTTCCAAAGGCACGAACGCGCCCGCGGAATCCATTTGGTCCATCACCAACGGCGTGATTCATTGCCTCGGCAAGCCGACCGGCTATGCGCGCACGCTGAAGAATTATCGCGATTACCAATTGCATGCCGAGTGGCGATTTCCCGAAGGCGCGGGCAACAGCGGCGTATTCCTGCACGTAAATCCGCCGGACAAAGTTTGGCCACAGTGCTTCGAGGCGCAATTGCAATCCGGCAGCGCGGGCGAAATCCGGCTCAACGGCGGCTCACACATCGAAGGACTTGATGCCAACGCAAAAACGGTTCCGCATCAGCAGCCGAGCTCGGAGAAACCGCTGGGCGAATGGAATTCTTACGATATTATTTGCCATAGCAATTCGATTTCCGTCCGCGTCAACGATATCGTGCAAAATAAAATCAGCGGCATATCCGTCAGTTCCGGCGCGATTGCATTGCAGGCAGAAGGAAAAGTCGTCGATTTCAGAAATATTTATTTGGAGCCGCTCGCAGAAAAATAATTTACACCTGTCGCTGCGGCAAATTTTTTACCCAAAGCGGAATTTGCACGCACGGCGTGTCGTCAAAGCGGATGTCAACGGAATACAGGCCGGGCTCGGAAATTTTCAAGCCCTGAAAATTAAACACAAAATTGGAAGTGGCAAAATGAGTATCGTCCGGGAATTTGACAGCA
>JAJPKI010000001.1 GCA_021323835.1 Verrucomicrobiota bacterium
TAAGCGTTTCGTTAGATGGCGAGAACAAGAGCGTGTTCACCGCGTTGGTCAGTATCAATCCGACCGTTCGATTGCCTTCCGCCAGGCCATTGTTTATCACCGGCATCCGCGCAACAATGTCCGTATCACCGGGATTAAATGTCACAGTGAAATTAGTCTGCACATAGTCCGTGACGGGAATTGCCGTGCCGTTGGTAGTTGTATAGAAATCTACTGTGCAGGTATTGCTGACGCCGCCCTGCCGGATAATATCAATTGACGCCAAACCATCCGGAGTATTTTTCAAAACAGAATAGGCGGTGGATTTGAAACTGATTCCATTATCGTCATTCAAAATGGTCAACACTGCCGTCGGCTGGACACCCATGCCTCCTGCCGGCACCGGATTGGTAAGCGACAAATTTACAGTTAGATTTGGGGTAATGACAAAGTCATCCATTACCGGAACAATAACCGTTCTCAAAACTTCGCCGGCCGGAAAGTCCACATTTACATTTTGCGGAGTATAGTTGATGCCGGGAACGGCTGTGCCGTTGGTGGCGGTAAAGGTGATGAAGACATCGCCCGAACCGTCAACATTCGTGCCACTGGTGCCGCCGGTGCGGCGAATAGTGATTTGCGCAAAGGCGCCATTTTCGTCAACTTGAAACGCCGAGGACGTAAATTCAAATTGGCCGGAACCGGTCATTGAGCCGCCGTAAATGCGCGCGATGTTTTCGCTGAGCTGGTCGTTATATTCGCTGAAATTACCGCCAATAATAATCATTCCATCGGATGGCTCAATTACCAGCGCATCCACGTCGCCGTTCGCGCCGTCGCCGAAATTAATTGTCGGGTCAGTGGCGCCCGTCGGCAGCAACCGCGTGATATGGTTGCGGGTCACGCTGTTCGCCTGGATAAATTGGCCAACGAGAAGAATGCGGTTGTCCGGTTGCAACGCGATGCCTTCGACAGAATCGCTCGTGCCCGCAGTGAAACCAAGGTCTCGCGTTCCATCGGCATTCAGCCGGACTAAATGATTCGCGGATGCGCCATTGAAGTTGGTGAAACTGCCGCCGACAACTATTTTGCCATCCGGTTGAAGGGCAAGGGCGCGCACTGCGTCGCCGGGGCCGATGCCGAGGTTGGAATTGAAATTCGTGTCGGTTGAGCCGTCGGCGTTCAAACGCGCCAAACGATTCACCGGCGTTCCGTTGAAATGAGTGAATGTGCCGCCAATTAACAATTTGCCGGCATAGAGTGAATTCGTTGGATAGACCGCAACGGCATAGACTGTGCCGTCAGCGCCTGAGCCAACCGTAAATGACGTGTCCGCCGAACCGTCGTTGTTTAAGCGCGCTAAACCCGGGCTCGAAACGCCACTGATATTTCCAAACGCGCCACCGACATAAATCTTTCTGACGGCATTAGTGCCGCTGACAATAAATGTTTCAGCCAGCGCATTCACAAAATTGTCCGCACCGGCGCCCGGATTGAAACTCGTGTCCAGCGAACCGTCTGTCATCATTCGCGCGATGAAATTGCGATGGACGCCGTCCACGAAGCTGAATGAACCGCCAAGCAAAATACGGTCATCCGTCTGGCTGACGATGGACAATACCGGGCCGTTGGCGCCGGCTAAACCGGAAAGGAATGTCGTATCGAGCGTTCTATCCGTGTTCAACCGCGCGATGCGACCTTCGCCCACGGTTCCGACGGCAGTGAAATTACCGCCGGCAAGAATTTGGCCGTTGGACTGGAGCGCCAGCGCAAAGACGTTTCCATTTAATCCCGGCAAATCCAAGCCGACATCGGGCGAAGAGCCGGGCGGCCGGTTGAAACTGTCCGCATCCAAAATCTGCACTTGCGCATTTACGATAGTGCCTAGAGCCGCATTCGTAGGATTGGACAAGGTCACGTTGAAATAAAAATTCGTCGGCACGAAATCCGGTGTTCCATCCGGCAGGACAGGCACGTTAAAGCTCGCGCTGATTTGACCCGGCGCAAAGGCCAGAGTGCCGGAAGTGGCTGTGTAGTTGACCCCGCTGGCAGTATTTGCGCCATTGCTGGTCGCGTAATTCACCGAAACCGGACCGGTCGCGCCGCCGGTGCGGTTAACAGTCAGCGTCGCATAGCCGCCATTTTCATTGACGTGATAGATTGGCGCGCTGAATTGCAGTGTGCCATAGCTGTTATCATTGATAATTGTCAGCGTGGCATTGCTGACTAGACCCATCAAGGCCGGCGTATTGGTAATGCCGAGCTTTGGATTGAAGAGCGAAACTTTGAACTGTCGGTTGCCGCCGACGGTGCCGGTATTAATAAGCGGAATAGATACCGCCTTGGAAGAAACGTCGCCACTATTCCAGCTTAATGTATTGGTCGAGCCAATATAATCTATGCCGTTCGTGGCGCCGTTTGGCGGCGCACCATTGGTTGTCCCGTATTGAATGGAAATGCTGCCTAAACTGCCGGCCACACGATTGACAATGAATGTTAAAACACCCGAGCTTTCGTTTCCTGAAAAATTATTGGTTGTCAAAGTTAAATAACCTTGATAATTCGGATTAATCAAACGCAAGGTGGCATTTGAAATTCCAAACGTTGCGCCGGGCGGCGAATTACCCAATTGAGACAAGGCGAGGGCGACCGTCTTTTCAACAATATTGGTGGAAATAATGCCGGCATTTTTGACGGTAACATTGAATCCATTGCTAATCACGCCTTGGTTGAAGGTGAGATTTAAATTCGTCAGCCCGACGTAATCTGTGCCTACAACGGCCGTGCTATTGCTGTTGATGGCCGAGTATTTCATCGAGATGTTGCCCTGCACGCCGTTGCTGCGAAGCACTGAAACGGCGGGGAATAGATTGGTGGCGATAAAACTGGACGAACTAAAACCGAACACACCCGGTTTTTGAGTGTCATCAACAATCGTCAAAGGCGCGGCGGAAGCGCCTAGCGCGCTGCCCAGTGGAATATTTTCACCGCCAAGATAGAACTGATCGGCCTGCGCAGGATTGGCAAGTTGAAAGGCTGCGCTGATATTGCCTGCCGTCTGGCTCTTAATGATGCTGACGGTAACAAGCGACTGGTTATTAATTGCGGAATCGGAGCGTGTCAAAGATAGTCCGTAAGGGTCAACCAGGAATCCATTCGGGCCGTTCAATCCGTCCTCACGCATGCGTGAAGGATTGATGAGGTATATCCAGTCTATCCAATACATGGGCGGCATGGCATTGTAGATATAGTCTACGCCACTCTGCGCCAATCCGGGTGTGACTGAAAAATTCGCCGAGATAGGGCCTAAATTGCCGTTAGTGCGCACAATGCCCACAGAAAGCGAGGACTGGCTCTTATTCGCCGAATAACTGGTCTGTTTCAACCCCATGTTCCCAGGCCCGGGCGTCGCGCCGCCAATCAAGCGCGCGATACCGCTGCGATTACGAACACCATCACGAGTCTTGGGTTCGACCCACAGGTTCGGGTCGCCGAAACTTTCTATGTAGCCGAATTCATCGTCTAATGTATTGCATACATTTGTGTCCGCCTCGCCGCCGCCGACTTGTTGGAACGAGCCGCCAATCAAAACACCGCCGTCACTTTGGACGCCAGAAGCAAATACAGCGGGACTGTCATACGAATAAATTCGCTTCAAGCCTGCAAATTGATTGTAGGCCGTATCCATGAAAGTGGTATCCACAGTGCCGTTTGAATATAAACGGGTAAAGCCGCGACGATGTGTGCCATTGAATGAAGAGAATTGGCCGCCGATATACATTGTTCCGTCTAATTGCTGAAGAGCAATGTTGTAGACCACGTCGTCCGCGCCACTGCCGATAAAGAAATTAGTTGTATCTATCGAACCATCTTTGTTTAGACGAACAATATGGTTGTAGGAACTGCCATTGACGTGAGTGAACACACCGCCCGCAACTACCTGGTCGTTCAATTGCCAGCCAATGGTCAATACTTTGTTATCAGGACCCGTCCCGGGGTTGAATGAAGTATCTAAAGTGCCGTTAGTCAGGTTAAACCGCGCAATGTTGGCATAAGATTGTCCAGCTACATTAAACTGGCCGCCTACAAGAATGCCTTTGTTATTTTGTGGAATACTAAGCGTTGCATTGTAGGACCATACCGTGCCCACCGGCCCACCGCCCTGATCCATGACTATAGTGATGAGATTTGTAGTGATACCTCCCGTCGGCCCAAATGGGAGGACAATCGTTCCGATGCCGTTGGTCCAGCCGGTGTCATAAATGAGAGCGCCGGTTCCCGCCGGAGTATTCGTATCGCCGTAAAAAATTTTCATGTCATCCGGAATACTGAACATATTGTAATTGACCGTCAGCGTTCCTGAGGTAACAGTGCCAAGATTAATAACTTGAATATCTTCATTGCTTCCACCGGCCGCGTTGCGATTGAGATTTAAAAGCACTGATGGCGGAAGCGCCAGCGAGTAGACCGGACCGTTAAGTGTGTTGCTGGGATTAAAAGTTGAATCCAACGAACCATCAGAGTTAAGCCTCGCCAGATAATTTCGAGAAACACCGTCTACATGGGTAAAATCACCGCCGATAACAACCTTGCCATCGGATTGCACTGCCACGGCGCGAACGGGCGCGTCTGCGCCTGAACCTTTGGAAGTCGAAAATGGCGAATCCAACGAACCATCAGCATTTACTCGGGCAAAATAACCAACTCCATTGCCATCATACGAATTAAATGCGCCGCCGATAATAAACCGGTTACCGGAAGCCGCCACCGCATTGACGGCTCCGTTGGGGCCGTCTCCGGGGTTAAAGGAAGTATCCATTGAGCCGTCAGTGTTTAGAAGCGCAATGTCGTTTTGCCCGACGCCGTTGTAGGTAGAGAAGTCGCCGGCAATCATCGTCTCATCATTTGTCAAAACCGTGAGGCTAAAAACTTCGCCGCCGACGCCGGGGTTATTCAAATTATTGCCCGGCCACGTCTGGGGAATTTGGTTCGGCGGCAAGGCCAGACGGCTATTAAAGTCTGCATTGTAAAGCTGGTCTACCGAGCCGGCTGGAGGATTTTGGTCGTTAAATAGAATCGTCACGGTAGCTTCATTGACCATGCCTACGAGCAAGGGATTGTTGTTGTCCTCGCGATAGAGCTGGATGCGGAAGTCTTTGTTGAATTTAGTCAGATGACTCGTCGGAACAGTGAATGTAATTGGCTGAAAAAGTGCGCCCGAGCCTTTATTCGGAAAATTAATCGTGCCTTGCGCCATGACAAAATCCGAATTTCGTCCGCGAAAAACATTATTTGTCGGCGGCGTGGGAACCGCGTAGTCAGAGCCCGGTTGCAGAGGGAAATAGACATTTCCTTCCTCCGAGGCGTCCTGGTCATCGTCCAGAAAATTGTTCACGCGATAATTCAGAGTTTGCGACGCGGTATTGGTGCCAAACCGTTCCACCCAAATAGTAACTTGCGTCCACGGGCTATTTGTCCCGTTGACGTCCGCCGGCACGCGATAGTTGGCTTTTTGAAAATTAAAAATGGCGTTGGTTGGAAAAAGGGCTTGCACGAAATTTGTAAAAAGAATCGGATTGTTATTCTGGTCAAAGCCATTTGTAGTGACTTGTCGGACCATATCCGGCCCATAAGGGTCGGCATTAACATTTAAAATTTTGACCATCGCCGTGCTGAATTCCGGGTCAATACGCGGTTGCGAAACATCCCCGGATTCCAACGGGTCGAGTTGCGGATTGAAAAGAGTAACTCCGAATACGCGATTGCTCTGGTCTCCAAATGTCAATCCGCGATTAACGATTGGAACCAAAATAGTTTTGCTCATTTCATTATCGTCAAAAACGAGCGTGCCACTGACGGGCGTGTAATCAAAAAAAGCTGTCGCGGGGAAGTCGTTGGTCGGAATAGAAGCAAGATCTGTCCCATCCACAGTCGAATAGTCAACCATGACACGTCCTACCGAACCCGCGGTGCGCGTCACCGTCACCAGAACGCCGGGAACATTGTAAGTGTAATAGGTCAGGACCGTTGAGTTAGCGCTGACATTCAATCCCGAAGGCGTGAGGCTTTCAGTTTCCGCAGCCTGATAGAGCGGCAGTCCTGTTGAAAAATCCTTGTCTTCCGTCGCAAAACGAAATGCACCGGATGATTTATAAGCCCAATTTAATTGAATAGGGCCGGTTAAATTCTTTGTATCTACAACAAAATAATAAACCGTTCCGCCTTTGGCCGTGAAATGAAGATGGCTTGGACCGTTATATGGCTGAGAATAGTAGTGCAATGGCGGCAGCAATTCACTGGTTCCAAAAATAGAGTTATTAAACTGGAAAGGCAAATTGGCATAGTCGCCGCTCGCACTGATGTTATTTTGCGGGATGCCGCTGTTAAGCGGAAACAAATCATCGTTAGCAGCCACCTGCGTCAAGCCGGACAAGTTATTCCCGGTATAAATGCCCAAAACAGTATCTATATTGACCAAAGCAACATTAGTTATGTCAAATTGGAAAGTTATTGGGTCAAAGGAAACATTTGTGAAGAGTGTCGTGCTTCCAACCGTATCCAATTCTACATCGCCATCCTGTGGCGCAGTCCATTGATACCAAACCGGAGAAACGGCGCCATAACCCCCAATGACAATACCGCTCTGTTCGGGAAAGAAACCCGTGTTGTCCACCGTCGTGTTGCCCCAGCCGCCGTCCAAAATAAATGGGTCGGCGAACGTGCCGCTGCCGTCCGCGCGGCAAAAAGTTCCCGCCAGTCCTAGTAACGCGATTAATGCCAGCTTGACGAAACCGGCTACCCGAAAGGCGTTAAACGCCTTCCGGCCTGCAAATGTTTGCATGCTCATCTTCACAAGTTTTACTGCCTTCAGACTCAAGGGTTTCGTTTTCGTTAAAACCTATTAACCTATTTTTTCACTATAAATTCAACCCAAAACTAAAATCCAGGGCCAAATACATCTGTTGAATTAGGCATCACAATAGGCTTTATAACAAAAACATTGGTCGCATTGGGAATCGTAATCGAATAATGTATCGGCCAACCTCCTGCTGGAGGAGTCTGACTGGGTGATACAAAATTTGTTGCATCAATCCAAACCACCATATTTGTAGAATAAATCACATGATTTGTTGCGTCAGGAATCGAATCCCATGAAATGCTGGTGGAAGTGATTTGTATGTTTTCCTGACTAGGCTCAAATAATGGCGTTGGATCGGAAGCATTTGGAAATCCATCGCCATCTGAATCAAGTTGTGAATTTTGAACCAATGGCAAATTAAAGGTATTTGTCTGACCCGCAAAAACCAGATTAGTAGAACTGAAAAATCCGAAGTAAGTTGGCACCCAGCGGAGATGTCCACCGTTAAAGCCATTGATTTTCGCCGAAACATCCGCGCCATCAGAAACCGCATCGGCATAATAAATGACTAAATTCGTGTTGAAGGCAAGAGCGGGAATAGTCGTGCCCGTTCGGCTGCTGTAATCTGAATTACCCTGCAAGTCCAACCGGTCTACATAAATCGCATTACTTGCGCCGGTGCCGGTGAAATAAAATTGGGAGGCAGGCGCGAGCCCCAATGATTTCAAAATTAAATTTCCTATCGCAGTATTGTTCGTATAGCCGGCGGGAGTAGTGCCGCGGTCTTCCCCGGCCCAGACATGAGTTACTTGTACGCTGTCCTGCGCATAATTGGTAGTCTTCTTGCCAAGCAAATCACCAAGAACAGGCTTTCTCGGCAAAGTGATTCCACCGTTCACCGAGTTGGCATTGGTTCCAATAACCCAAATGTTCGCGTTCGTCGGACCGGTGTCGGTCAACAGATTGGTCACCGTCAACGTCAGTCCTTGATTGGCGCGGATAAAGACATTGCTGGCCGTCATACTGTCGGCAGTGATGGTTATTTTACTGCCGGTATAGAGCAATCCATTGGTCAAAGTAGTGGTCAATGATTGCAACGTGAACGAACCGAGCGTTGCGTTCGAGAAAACGCCGTCGCTTTCAAAATTATCCGCGTAAATTTGCGCGCCGTTGTCGGCGACCAATCCATGATTGATAAATGCCCCGTAATGCGCTGCGGGAGAGCCGAAGCCAATCGGATTTACGTTCGGCATGCGGATGGCGCCGCCATTGGTCAGGTTGCGAAGATTTGGCGTTGCGTTGCTCCAAATAAAAGCGTATTGGCCGCTCAAAGGTATTTGCTGCAAATTCAATTCTCCATCAGGCGAGATGGCGGTCGCACCATTTGTCGTCAATGTCAAATTGCGCGCGTCAATGGAAAGTTTTCGCTGAACATTAAATACATCGCTGATGACAAGGTTATTTGTCGCATGCAATGATAAATCCTGCACTTGTGCCGGTGTCGTCGGCGCGACCGAGCTATTGATGATGAGCACGCGAAAATCCCATGTGATGCCGCTGCCCGCGTCGGTATAAATCCAATCCGAAGTCCATGCCTGCAAGGTTCCGTTCCAATTGGGCGTGCCGGGCTCCAGTAAATTCGTTATCGCCAAATTTCCATTCGTCACGCCCAAATTGATGTCTGAATATGGCGCAAAGATATGCGCCCCGTCGTTACCGCTGAATTGATACGGCGCACGCAATGAAAGATAATTCAAACCGGAACTGACCGGATTGGCAATGTTGGCCAAGGTCAAATCCAGGTTGCTGTTGGCGCTGATTTGAATGCGTCCGGGCATCACCGCGAGATAGTTAGTAATGTTCTGACTGGAACTGTTTGTCGCCGCAGTTGTTGAAGTAAATTTTACGCTGACAAAAGCATATCCATTGTTAGTCACTGGCTCGTTGTTTGGCGGAAGAAATTGAAAACCCGGCGGAAAACCGGCTACGCCCGGACTATTGAGCCCGGTCAGCACCGCCGGAAAATTTGGCGTGTTGGTTGTGACAATGGTAAAAGGTGCGCCAGTAAGCAAGCCGCTTAAGGGCGGGCCGTTCACGGCTGCAATGTATAAATCAGAAAGAACGAGATAGTTAGTAACTGTCAATCCGGTCACAGGGTCAATGTAAGCCGGCGCATGCCAAACGACATGCGCGGCGCCATTTCCCAAAGAGGTGTTGCCAAAATAAGTATCATGCGTCACGCCCGCAGGACTTGAATCCTGAATGTAAATCACGCGAACGATAATATTATTCGGCCCGCCTAATGCAAAAGGCTGCTGGAAATACGGCGTGGCATTGGTCAATGGCAACATTCGTCCCGTTTGTGTATATCCAAATGTCGATGGCGGATTAAATACCGGCTCGGAACCTGAAGCCGTAGTGGGAGTCAAATCAGTTTGAGGATGCCAATCTAAAAGACCGTCAATTCCAGATGCTTCATCCAGAACGTTAAATCCCGCCGTGCCTGTGACCGAACTTTGCGTCAGTCCATCCAGAACCAAACTGCTATGGCTTAAATCCACGTTTTGTCCGACAAATGAAATCACGCTGTTCGCACCGACATCATAGCTTCCGGGATTCACAATGTTCGTCGCATTGACGGTGCAAATGGCGCTGGTGGTCGGATTGTTGCCAGAATCCAAGGTAGAATTGGCATGAATAGTCCCCGGATTGAAAAAATTGGCGGCGGGAAAATGCAGGTTGGCTTGCGTGTTATAGTTGTCAAACGAAAAGCCACAGCCGGGAGCAGTAGTAACAAACGAACCATTTGTCGCAAACCCTGCATTTATTATCATCAGGCCGGTATTTGTATAATTAAGTGTATTGCGGGTCTGAAATGTTTGCGGATTAACTGTGCCCGCGCCAAAGGTAAGAAATAAGGTGTTGTTGTTGAAAAAACTGGTCGCATCAATTGTCGGCATAACCTGCGGCGGAATGGTATATTGGAGATAAGCGTCATTTTCCCATAAAGGGTCGGTCGCGCTTGCCGAAAATGAAAACGCAAAAGCCAATAGTCCGCATAACAGCAGATATTCTTTTTTTAGGTTCCTAATCTGATTGGTCATACGGTTCAATTGATAGTAATGGTGTAATTCCATTGCACGGACCGTCCAAGAGAATCGGTCAGCGTCAATACAAAGTCAAACGTGCCGGATTGCGTCGGCGTCCCCGATAGCGTGCCGCCGGATGATACGGAAAGCCCATTCGGCAATCCAGTAGCTGACCATGTGAACGGCGGCGAGAAAGAACCGCCCGTTGCAGTAAATGTCACCGGCCCATAAGCGACCCCGACGTTTCCATTAGCCAAGCTCGTCGGAGATATTTGAACCAATGTTTGGTTAATTAAATTTTGGATATCAGTGCCGCTGGGATAAACAACCGGGTCATTTGTCGAGGCGTCGAAAGATCCCCACAAAAGCACTTGAGCCTGATTGGTTTCACCAATACCTGCACCACCTAACTGTTGTAAAATAAATGGATTGAGTGCCAAGACCGACCAATCATTTTCAAAAACTGGACCACTTTTATCAAATTTAAGATATATTGACGGCTCTACGGCAGGCCCGTTAATGGGGTTAATGGTTCCGGGTCCGGCTAAATCCGGCAACGCATTGTCTACGTCGGCTTCTGAAGTGCCAACATCCACCTGTTCCCAAGGCGACCCACCAAGATCTGCAGCCTCAAATACAAAATCGGGATGCAATATCATGCGCCGGAAATGTTGCGTAATTAATTGGCTATTGGTAAGCATGACCATCGTATATTCATTGGTAATCGGCTGGAAGAACTGGCCGATGAGTGAATCGAAATTTGCTTTTACAAATTTAATATTTTCTATGCCCTGATATAACCCGGTGCTGAAAGGCGTTTGCGCGCAACTTTGCGGACTAACCAAGAGTGTATAAGTCGTAAACGTCGTGTTGGTAGTCTGCGAAAACAACTCATTGCCCGGCGCATTTACCAATGGCGACGTGACGATAAAGGTGTTCGAAATAATGTTAACATTGGTGAATATCGTGCCAGTGATTGTAAAATTACACCAATTGGTCGGGATAATGAAAAAGTCTCCGGACGGCACGTTAACAACAAATGTATTCGTAGTAATATTTGTTATCAAAACGCCAATTGGCGCGCCGTTGGTCGTAAAGATATTGGTGGTTATCACCGTCACCGTGCTCGTTGGCGAATAATTGTTTGTGAATACATTGAGGAAAGTATAGGCAAAATTGGTCGTGATGGTCGGCACCAAAGTTTGATTGGTGATTAACACCGGCTCACACACGCCTTGCTCTATGACAAGAACATGGTTGGTTGTGCTGGAAATTGTCGTTTGTGAAAATTGTTCCGTAGCCGTTCCCCCGATGTCCGGCGGGACAATTAGCGGCACCGGACCAACAGTGAAAGTATTCGTGGTATAGACCACATTCGTCAATAATCGGGCGACAATGGAAAAGCCACACCAATTGGTTGGAATAATTAGAAAATCCCCGGTGGGAACATTCACCTCATTCGTCGTTTGCGTAACATTAGTGACCGTCGTGCCGGCGATGGCTCCGTTTGTCGTCATGATGTTTGTAATAATAACGGTTACCTGGCTTGTCGGCGCGTAGTAATTTGTAAAGACGTTCAGCAAAGTATTTTGATAGGTAATAATTGCATTGGTCGTAAAATTGGTCGTAAAGAGCAAGCCCGGCTCGCAAATCCCCGGCTGAACCAGCAATTGGGCATTGGTATAAATATGAATGTCCACCACATTTGTAAAATGGAATCCCGAAGCGCCATTGGTAAAGTTCGCAGTAATTAAATTCGTATAGCTTGGCAGCTTGGTCAAAATCTGCGAGCCCGGCACAACCGTAAATCCGCACCAATTGGTCGGCATAATAAAGAAGCTTCCAGCCGGATTTGGCTCTATTACTTTTTTCCGCGTTGTATTGGTGACAATTGTGCCGAGTGGCGCGCCAATTTTTTGGCCTATAACAGTTGTTATGTTCGTCACAACTTCATTGGTCACGTAAATGCCATGGCTGCCGTCAATTGCCGGATAGCTGCTGCCGTTGAAGGTCGCCAGCGGATAAAATGTCTCGTTGCTGTAAAGCAGTAAATTCCCAAAAACATAATTATATCGCGTAATGCGATTGGTGAAAATGCCGCTAATGGAGGTCACTTGAACCGTCGTTCCCGACGGCGCGCCGTTAGGATGCACAAATGAAGTGGCAAAATTTGTCGTCACCACCGTCGGAAAATAAGGCGTGGCGCTGACAATGACCAAGCCCGGATAAAATGCCTGCAATTGCTGGATGGCCAGCGGCACATTTTGGAATTGTCCCGTGGTGTTGGTCAATGCCCGCCGGGCAAATAATTCAAAATCTTCAGTGCCAGCCCATTGGGTTTGAGTGGGTGGCGGCACAATACGATTTGGCGGCGGATTCAATATTTGTCCGTAATCGTAATTGGTTATCGCTGCTCCCGCTGCATTGGTGTAAATCGCGGTTATGTTTGTCGTGAATCCAACGCCGACATTTGTCACCGTTGAAACCACCAGATTTGGATAGAGTGCGATGAGCGTCGCCGGGTCCAAAGTTTGCGCGCGTTGAATTAACAAGCCCAAATCCAAAGTCGTGTTCGTAGAAAAAATCGGCAGAAAATTTGTAGTCGAAGGACCGGGCTGATTTGTAAAAACGATGGATATGTTAGTTATCGTAGATGAAGTCAAAAAGTTTGTCGAAGTAGCAATCAATAATCCCGGAAATAATGCCTGCAACCCCGCCGGCGTATTGGTTTGCGCCGCCGTCAATAGCGAACTAATCGGCAATGTAGTTACAACCTGTTGCGACAAATTATTTGTAGTCAGCAATAAAGCCGCGCCGTCGCCGGAATTTCCATTAGTGGTTATTCCTAAAAATGCTGCGGTTTCCCAATTGATATTGTTCGAAGCCCACATATAGCGTAGGCCTGCGACGTCATCGCGAGTCAACCCCGTATAAAAATAGCCGTTGTCTATTAAGAAATCGTCATAAGAAGCAACAGGCGTTGCCGTTGGTGCGAAAGGATCCACCGGAAACGGAACCGTTATAGCTTCATTGGCAACAGGGCAAAATTCTTCAATGTGATAACTGTAAAGCGTGTCATTGATATATGGCGAATATTGCACTTGATTAAATGGGCTGTTGATGATGTCAAAATTTCTTTGAACAACTGTGTAGGTAGCTGTAGATGGACAGGCGCTACCTGGAGTTCTAGACCGCAATGTCCAGACATAACGGACCGGGTCGGCCAATCCCATTTGCCAGACTAACATGCCAAATGCGGTTGATTTCAAATCCGTTAAACCCAACGATTGGGCAGTAAAATTAACTTCTTTTGAATCTGTCGGAAATTCGGAAAGGTTCGTGCTATAACTGTCCACGTTAGTCAAATTATTCATTATAGAAAATGCCCCATCCACCGCTGCCACTCCGTTCGACCCGAAGAAATCCAAAAAAGTAGCATCGTAAGCATAATACATTACGGGAGTATTGCGGCGATATTCTTCACCTAGATTTTTCGGAGCGCCGCCGACGGTTGTAAAATAACCCAAATCCGCCGTCTGCCATGAATCACCATTAGCAAGACTGCCAGGAATATGCGACTTCGACGGCTGGTGCGCAATCGTTGGCCCTAACAAAGAAAACCCCCATGCCGCCGGCACGGCTGCAGCCAGCAACATCAAGAACCAAAATCTTTTAATCACTTGCAACATACTTTTCTGAACTTCTAACGCTGCAGCAGAATGCGGTAAAATGCCGCCGGACTGCCGCCAACATACATTGAATCACTCGTTCCCGCCGCAAATCGCGGCGCACCTAAATTATTCCACGTCGCGAAATTCGTGGTCATCTGAACTTGATACGTCAAGCCCGGCTGCGTGTTCCACGTCAGGAACATGCCTTGCTGTGTTTGCATCACGTGCATCGTCAGCATACTCGCTGCATTTGTAGGAATGGTGCCCGCCAAAAATTCCTGCAAATTATTCACGCCATCACCATCACTGTCCGCCGTGGCTGAAGGCCATTTGCTTTGATCGTTTCCGAAATACGCCTGCATCCATTCGCATGGAATGCCGCCCCAATTACAACCACTCCATGTCGTGCCGGATGTTGATGCGGAAATCGGCGAACGACGGCCATCGTTCAA
>JAJPKI010000343.1 GCA_021323835.1 Verrucomicrobiota bacterium
GGATTTGCCGTTCATCGAAACTTTGCTGCGAAATCCTTGATCATTTTTCATCTTCGCGCCTTTGTGTCTTTGTGGTTAAATGTTTTCGATGAAACGACGATTGGTTTTTGGCTCGGTAATTATTCTACTCGCACTTAATTTGGCAGTGGGTGCCGGAATCTATTTGAATTCCGCGCGGTCAGTTCAGAAAAAAGATTCGCCGGAAGTGAGCCTCAATTTATTTGCCAACGTCCTTCAAAAAATCCGAACCGAATATGTGGACGGCACAAACCTGACCTATCGCAGCCTGACTTACTCCGCCATTAAAGGCATGGTCGGCCAACTCGACCCGCATAGCGAATTTCTCGACCCGGACGATTTCAAAATTTTGCAAAGCCAAACCGAAGGCGAGTTTGGCGGACTCGGCCTCATCGTTTCGATGCGCGACGGATTTGTCACAGTCGTCGCGCCGATGGAAGATTCGCCGGGATTTCGCGCAGGCATTTTGACCGGCGACCGCATTATCAAAGTGGACGGTAAACCGGTTGGCAATTCCGGCTCGCTCGGCGAAGTCGTCAAACAACTCCGCGGCGAACCCGACACGAAAGTTGTCGTGACGATTCAACGTCCGTCCACTAATGAGGAAAAAACATTTTCGCTCAAGCGCGCCATCATCCAACTCGACATGGTAAAGGACATTAACGGCAAAAAGGAATTTCCGCTCGGCGACGATAAAATCGGTTACGTCCGCATTAATGAATTTGGCGACCGCACAAGCGATGAACTGGAAACCGCGTTGCAAAAATTAAAAGCGCATGGCATGAAAGCACTGATTTTGGATTTGCGCGGAAATCCCGGAGGCTTGCTCGACGAAGCCGTTGGCGTGAGCCAGAAATTTTTGCCGCGCGGACAATTGGTCGTTTCCACCGAAGGTCGCGACCCGAACGAAAACGAGATTTATCACGCGAAAGGCGACGGCGACGAATTGAACGGCGAACCAATCGTCGTGCTCGTGAATCTCGGTAGTGCCAGCGCAGCGGAAATTGTCACGGGCTGCCTGCGGGATTTGCATCGCGCGGTTGTGCTCGGCCAAAAAACTTTCGGCAAAGGCTCGGTGCAAAGTATTTTTCCGCTGGACGACAACACGGCGCTGAAATTGACCGTCGCGAAATATTATACGCCGAGCCACAAAGTGATTCACGAACATGGCATCACGCCGGACATCGTCGTGCCAATGAGCGACGAAGAAGAAGGCGCGCTGCTGATGAAACGCGTGCCCGGCGGAATCGAATCGCTTGATGTGACAAATCGCGCGCGCTTTGAAAAAATTCAGGACATACAATTGCAACGCGCGGAGGATTTGCTCAAGGCGATGTTGCAATATGACAAAGCAAAACCGCAAAATATCGCGGCGCAATGAATGACTGTTCTCGCGCTCGAAACTTCCTGCGATGAAACCAGCGCCGCCGTCGTGCGCGACGGAAAAATTTTGTCCAACGTCGTTTCTTCGCAAATCCAATTGCACGCCGAATACGGCGGTGTCGTGCCGGAATTGGCCGCGCGCGAACATTTGAAAAATCTTTTGCCAGTAACGCGCGAAGCGTTGAGTGAAGCAAAAATTTCCGTGCAAGATTTGGACGCCATTGCCGCAACGCAAGGACCGGGATTGCCGACGGCATTGCTGGTCGGATTCAAAGCCGCGCAAGCAATTGCATTTACGCTTCGAAAACCATTTGTTGGCATCAATCATCACGAAGCGCATCTTTATTCGCCGTGGATTCAGGTGAGCCGAGGGACGAAGGACGGGGGACGAGAGCAATTACCATCGACTCTCGACTCTCGACTCTCGACTAAAATTCCGCCGAACGTCTCACTCATCGTCAGCGGCGGGCATACGATTTTAGCTTTAGTCGAAAGCAAAAAAAAATTCCGCGTCCTCGGCTCAACGATTGACGACGCCGCCGGCGAATGTTTCGATAAAACTGGGAAGCTGATTGGTTTGCAATATCCAGCCGGACCGGAAATTGATAAGCTCGCAGAGCAAGGAAATCCAAAGGCATTTGATTTTCCGCGCCCGCTGCTTCATGACGCGAACGACGATTTCAGTTTCAGCGGATTGAAAACTTCCGTCCGCTATTTTTTGCGCGACAATCCGGACTTGTTGAACAACAAACAAAAGATCTGCGATTTGTGCGCAAGCATCCAGGCCGCGATTGTCGAAGTGCTCGTCGCCAAAACCATTCGTGCGGCGAAACGCGAAGGCGTCCATTGCGTCACTGCGTCCGGCGGCGTCACTTGCAATCGCAGTTTGCGAAATGAATTGGAGCGCGCCTGTAAACGAAACGGATTTGAATTGCGCCTCGCCGAAAAATCGCTTTGCACCGATAACGCCGCGATGATTGGAATTCTCGCCGAACAAAAATTGAAACAAGGAATTTCAATTCCTTCGCTCGACGAAGAAATCAAACCGGGCTGGGTTTTAGCTTAACTTCATGGCCGAACGTTTGCCCATTTACGATATCGAAAGCGAAATCATTTCGCGCCTGCGCGCCGACCGGCGATTGATTTTGTCCGCGCCGACCGGCTCCGGCAAATCCACGCAAGTTCCCCAAATGCTCTTGCGCCACGATTTTTTGCGCGATGGCCAAGTCGTCATCCTTCAACCGCGCCGCCTTGCCACCCGATTGCTCGCCGCGCGCGTCGCGCAGGAACTGGGCGTCCAGCTTGGGCAGGAAGTCGGCTACCAAATCCGATTTGAAAATGTCACGTCGGCCAAAACCAAAATCCGGTTCGTGACCGAAGGCGTTTTGCTCCGGCAAATGATTGAAGACCCGAAGTTGCGCGGCGTTTCCACGCTCATCTTCGACGAATTTCATGAGCGGCATCTTTATGGAGACATCACGCTCGCCCGCGCGCTGGATTTGCAAGAGCAACATCGCGCAGATTTGAATCTCATCGTCATGTCCGCGACGTTGAACGCCGGCGAATTGGAAAATTATTTAAAACCATGCGCCACGCTTTCATCTGAAGGCCGTGTTTATCCCGTCGAATTCGAATATGCCGCGCAGCCGGGTTACAATGACAAGCGGCCGGTTTGGGAACAAGCGGCGGATGCATTTTCAAATTACGTTGCCAACGGCGGCGAAGGCGACGTTTTAATTTTCATGCCGGGCGGATTTGAGATTTCGCAGACGATTGAAACCATCCGCAACGTTCCCGAATCACGCGGATTTATTTTGCTACCCTTGCACGGCGAGCTTGAACCGAGATTGCAGGACGCCGCCGTCGCGCGTTACGACAAACGCAAAGTTGTCGTTTCCACGAACGTCGCCGAAACGTCGCTGACGATTGACGGCGTGCGACTGGTGATTGATTCCGGCCTCGCGCGCATGGCGCGATACGACGCCAATCGCGGCATCAACACGCTGCTCATCGAAAAGATTTCGCAATCGAGTGCCGACCAGCGCGCGGGTCGCGCCGGTCGAACTGCGCCCGGCGTTTGCATGAGACTTTGGTCGCGCGAGGAACATTCGCATCGCGCGCCGCAGGAATTGCCGGAAATCAAACGGCTCGATTTGGCGGAAGTTGTGCTCACGCTCAAAGCCGCGGGCGTGGATGATTTGCGGAAATTCCGCTGGTTGGAAAAGCCGGATGAAATTTCGCTGACGCACGCGGAGGAATTGCTGCACGACCTCGGCGCGCTCGATAAAAATAATTCCATCACGCCGGTTGGCCGCAAGATGCTCGCGTTTCCATTACATCCGCGTTACTCGCGCATGTTGCTCGCCGCGCAGGAATACAATTGCGTTTATCAAGCCGCGCTCGTGGCGGCGCTCACGCAGGGACGCGATTTGCTGCTGCGAAATGTAGACAAGACCACGGCCGACGCGCGCGAGGATTTGCTTGGCGAAAAGGCGTCGTCGGATTTTTGGATTCTCATGCGCGCGTGGCAATACGCCGCGAACAATCAATTTCGCCTCGATGCCTGCCGCAAATTGGGGATTCACGCTGTCACGGCGCGACAAGTCGGGCCGCTGCTCGAACAATTTCTCCGCATTGCGGAAAAAGAAGGTCTCGACGCCAAACCGCGCGAAGTGAAAGACGAAGCGTTGCAAAAATGTATTTTGATTGGCTTCAGCGACCGCGTCGCTCGACGCGTTGACCAGGGCACGTTGCGTTGCGACCTCGTCCACAATCGTCGCGGCGTGCTTGCGCGCGAAAGCGTTGTCGGAAAAAGTGAATTGTTTGTCGTCGCTGAAATTCGCGAAGTTCAGCAGCGGGACAATGAAGTGAACACAATTCTTTCGCTCGCGACGGCGATTGAAGCGGATTGGTTGCGCGAATTATTTCCCGAAGATTTGGAATCGGATTTGCGCGTGCAATTTGATTCGACGCAAAAACGCGTCGTTGCCGCCGAGCTGGTGAAATTCCGCGGATTGGCGCTTTCGGCCAAACGCGTTGAACCGCCGCCTACCGATGCCGCCGCCAGAATTTTGGCCGATGAAATTCTTGCGGAACGATTGTCGTTGCCCAATTGGAACCACGAAGTAGAGCAATGGCTGGCGCGATTGAATTTTCTCTGCGCGAATTGTCCTGAATTACAATTGCCGCCATTCACTGACGACGACAAAAAGCACGTCATCGAGCAATTGTGTCACGGCGCAGTGAGTTACAAAGAAATCAAGGAACGTGAAGTGAAGCCGGTCGTGATGTCGTGGCTCTCGCCATCGCAGCGCGAGTTGCTGGACAAGCACGCGCCGGAGCGATTGAAATTGCCGAACGAGCGGACGCCGAAAGTAAATTACGAAACCGGCAAATCGCCGTTCATTTCACTGCGGATTCAGGAATTGTATGACGTGAACCAGACACCAAAAATTGCGATGGGCAAGATTCCCGTGACGGTTCACATTTTGACGCCGGGCATGAAGCCGATTCAGGTCACGCAAGACATGGCGAATTTTTGGCGCGAGCATTATCCGAAAATCAAATCGGAGCTTCAGCGGAAATATCCGAAACATTTCTGGCGTTGAAATTTAATTGCGTGAATTCTCGCGCTGGTTCACAGTTCGTTCATGGAGATGGAGATTTTTAAAGCCAGCCGTTGGAACGCGCGGGAATTTTCTTTTCCCGACGGTCATTGAAGTGACGGACAAAGCCATCATCCGTCGCAAGCGTTCGTGGTTCAGTAAAGACGAAATCAGCATCAGCATTTCCAAAGTCGCCTCCGTGCATATCAGCACGGGAATTATTTGGGCAGACATCTTGATTGAATCCACCGGCGGCACCGACCCATTGAAAAGTCACGGCCACAAAAAATCGGATGCTCGACGCATCCGTGATTTGGTTGAAACGGCGCAGGGAAATGTGAGCGGCGAAAAGAATTTGGCATCATCTTGATTCAATTGCGATTGACGCCTTTTGCTGCTCCGTTAAATTCCGCAGATGAATTTCCGCAGATTTCTTGTCTCAAATTTATTTACCTTCATGGTTGCGCTTTTCATCAACGGATGCGCTTCAACTAAACCGGATGCAAATCGTCCGATGCTTTCCGTGCTCAAACAATTTGAACACGCGCCCGAAATGGGACCGGGCGAAACAAACATGCCCGTTCGCGCGTTGCCGACAAATTCAGTCACGATGCATTGGCCGGGCAAAGGTTTGGCGCAGCATCCGTTTCTTTATTACACCGAGGGCAATAATTTCCTTTATGTCGTCAACAACGGCAAGGTGGTCTGGACCTATGCCCCGCCGCATGGTGGTGAGATGGACGACGCGTGGATGATGTCCAACGGCCATATCATTGGTTGCCGGTCAAGTTCCTGCTACGAAGTCACACCGCAAAAGGAAATTGTCTGGTCCTACCTTGCCCCGACGAACACGCAGATTCACTCGTTGCAGCCAATTGGATTGGATAAGGTGATGATTGTGCAAAACGGCTTGCCGCCGCATTTGATTGTTTTGAACAAAAAGGATAATTCCGTCGCCTTCTCGCACGAGCTTCCGATGTTCACCAACACCGTCAAATCCATCCACACGCAATTCCGCAATTGTCGCGTGACGGCGCAAGGAACTTATTTGGTGGGCAACCTCGTCCAAGGCAGCATTGACGAATACGACAAGGATTGGAATTTGATTTGGCATTACGATGCGCTCCGTCCGTGGTCAGAAGTGCGATTGAAAAACGGAAACACACTGATTCCCGGCGATAATTTCGGTTTCGTTCACGAAGTAAATCCGAAAGGCGAAATCGTTTGGGCGATTGAAACCAATTCGCTTCCGGGAATTGAATTGCACGACGTTCAAACCGCTGGCCGACTCGCAAATGGAAATACAATCATCTGTAATCGCGGTGGCAGCAATAAATCGTTGCTTCCGCCGCAAGTCATTGAAGTGACGCCGGACAAGAAAGTGGTTTGGGTTTTGCAGGATTACAAAGATTTGCCGTCATGCACAGGCATTCAATTGCTCGACGAGCCGGGCATTCCGGAAAATCCCGGCGAGTTGATGCGATAAAATTATTTTAACCACAAAACCGGTTGCGTGATGGCAATATTACGGCGGACTTCCTCGTTCGTCGGGTCGGGATTTAATTTACTCCAAAGGTCGAGATATTTTGGTTCATTGAACGCAATTCCCGCAAACAACAAAAATGGCTGCCGCGCCGGCCATGCGTCCCACGCATTCACGTCCGGTTTTTTCGGCCACGTGGATTTGTCCGCGATGTAAGGATAAAGAAATTCAACGCCTTTCTTGATGCCACGACCATCGTCAGTCGTAAAATTCCACAAATCATTTGTTCCGGTTGAAAGCACCTGACAAAGCGTCACCATGTTGTCCAATTGAAAAATGGAATAGCCATACGGTTTTGTGCGGCCAAGTTCGCGCGGAAAGCTGCCGTCGTTAGTCATTTGCTTTGGAATAAAAACTTCTTCGAAACGACGCCGGCATTCCGCAAGATTGGTTTCATTGCCGGTGAATTCTGAAAATACCGCGACTTGCAGCCAATAAGCAACGGCATGATTATTTCCGGCATTCGCCTCGGCGTCGCCGTTTTTGCTCGTGAGCATCCAGTCGGTGTAATCGGCAAACCACTTTTTCAATCCGGCCAAGTCGTCCGCCGGAAATGCTTTGGAATTTTGCATTGCTTCAATGGCCTTTGGAATCTCGCAAATGTGCAGCGTGTCAATGATGCCCGTGCCGCGGCCGGATGCGACACCGGGAACAGCTTGCGCGTATTGCAAATTCGGATTCATGCGCGCTTGCGGGTCGAGGAAAAAAACGTGGAGCAATTGCACCGCCTTCTTCACATATTTTTCGTCGCCGGTGATTTTGTAAGCCGCGCCGAGCGCAGCGACGTTGTCTTTGAGCGCCCAAATACATTTGCGATGCTCGTTGAAATTGTCGGGATTCGTCTGACCGTCGCGCTGGACGTAAGGCAAGCCGTTGGTCGTGTCGGGATTCGGCCACCAATAATCGCCGTTGGAATAAAAATCATTCGTGCCGCCCTCGCTGTATTTGGCGTGAAATTTCGTAATTGTAATCGGCTCAAGCTTGAGCGCGGCAGCTGCGGCTTTCAAAATGCGCTCGCGGTCAATGGCAGCGACATCAATGGAAACTTTAGCAAAAGAAGTTGGATTTGTATTTGTCGGGGTGTCGGCGACGCACGAAGAAAACGCTCCGCTAAAAATTCCGGCGGTTAAAATTATTGCGGGCAATCGAAAGCATTTCATGCTCAATGAAATGACACAAAATTTTCCGCAACGCAATTTTTATTGCGTCTTGAGCAAATAGAAATTCTGCGGCGCGTTCGGATTAGGCGCATTGGTGAAATTGAAATTGCCGTTCGCGTCAAAGGAATTGGTCGCGATGATATTCCATAAATTCAGCGGCTGCGCGACATTGGTTGACGCGAGCACGTAAAAGGTTCCGCCCGGCACGCCGTTATTGCCGCTGAATTGCAATTGCGAGCCGTTCAAAGTTAAATTGCCGATGCGCGGCGGCGGCAAAATATGAATTGTGCCCGTGTCCGTCCGATGCGTGTCGCCCGGACGATAAATGCCCGGCGGATTCGTGCGCACATCGCCAATCGTGTAAGTAATCGTGTCGGTAACGTTTGACACGCTGGAGTAATAAATATAATTGGCGTCGCTGGTAACAACGTTGCCGTTTCCGCTCGTAGCGCTGACGTTGATAAGTTGAATCGGGTCGCCATCGGGGTCGCTCCAATTCGCCGCGAGCGATGAAATGGGAATTTGCAAACTGCCGGACGATGGCAAATAAAATGCCGAATCATTTGCCGACGGCGGATTGTTTGGGACAAATGTCAGCAGCAATGAATTTGAATTGGTCGTGACGATGAAATAGCCGCCGGCCAAATCGTTTTGGAATTCCGAATCGTCCACGGTGAATTTATTCGTAACAAAACTGGAAACGCTGCTGCCAACAGCAATCGGCCAGCTTTGCGACGAGGCGTTTCCGAAATTTGCCGCGCCCGGATTACCGTCGTTGACATTGGCGTCAATCGAGCGCAATTGAATCACAAATGGATTTGCGCTGGTGGACTGCACGCTCAAATTGCCGCCGGCAGAAATGGAATCCCAATTCGTTGTCCCCTGCCCGCTCGCGTCTTCCATGTCGAAAAGATAATTTCCGCCCGCGCCAAACGTGATGTTGCCGGTGTTGGTGAATGAATCAATGTTCGCGTCACCGGGCGAAATGATTCCGTTCAAAATCATATTGCCAATCAATTCGCCGCCGCCGATTAAGTTTTGCGGCGCCGCCAAAGTCAGGGTGCCGTTGGCGCGCGCGCTAACATCCATCGTCGCGTCATTGAGATAAATATTTCCGCTGCTTGAAATCGAACCATTGCCACTCAACGCCAGCGTTCCCGCGGCGATAGTAGTATTGCCGGTGTAAGTGTTCGTGCCGGTCAATGTCAGCGTTCCGGAATTTAATTTCGTCAAACCGCCGTCCGCCGTTGCGCCAAGCGATGAATCATGCAGCAATGGTTCGCTGACAGTAATCGCGTTGCCGTTGTCGTCAATAACTGCGCCGCCAGCTTGCACATTTGCCGTGATGGGAACCGGCTGCGTGCCGCCAGCGCTTCCACTTTTGAACCATGTCGTCGAAGCGGATGTGGCTTTGAGCGTGCCGCCATTGAAATTAAAGTTAGCTGTCGGTGAACCGCCCGCTGCAGAACTGGACGTCGCCGTTGAAATTCTGTCGGCCGTGAGCGTGCCGCCGTTTAAATTAACCGTGCCGTGCACACTGGAGCCGCTTGAGGAAATCGCGCGGCAAACATCCAGCGTCCGCGCATCCACTTCACCATCGCTGATGGTCAGCGTGCCCGCGCCGCGCGTCGCCACATAAAAACTACCGCCCGTAAGA
>JAJPKI010000287.1 GCA_021323835.1 Verrucomicrobiota bacterium
CGAATCCAGCGCCGTCGGCCATTGCAATTGGCGCAGCACCGCATCGCCTTCCGTCGCGGCGATATCAAAAATCAAATCTTCCGCGTCACCTTGCAAAGAAATTTCCAGATACAACGTCAGATCCAACTTATCGGAGCCGTGACGAAAATTGCTTAATGTCAATTTCACGCCGGTCTTAAATCCCGTGTCGTAAGGCTCGATGGAAATTTTCTTCGCATCGGTCAACGCCAGCGGAAATTCTTTGCCGTGAAATTTTACAATCATGTCGTTCGTGCTGGACGGAACCATTTTCCAATCCACCGATTGCGCGTTGACATCGAGTTCGAGTGTTTTTTCATTGAGCCGGACGATTTGTTTTTTGCCGGTGATAAACCAGCGGTCAGTCGTGTGCGTCACGTCCACGAGCGGCGCGCCCCAATCCGCGCGCGTCAAGGACGGCGGATTTGTCTGCGCAAAGGTTGAAAATGAAACGGTGAAAAAGAAAATGCCGAGCCAAAGAATTATTCGCATGGATTTCATGCAAAGGATTTTGCCGACTTTGCGCTATCAGTCAAAAGGTTTTACTTTACGGCAAAATGTGCGCCGGAGTAACAGTGTTACCAAGCGAGCACACCGGCTGGTCGCCGACAAAATTGATGTCGTAAACCCCGCCAGCCGGACATCGCGGAATTCGATTGGCGCTGTTCAATCGTATGTATGGTTTCAAATCGCGTGGATAACGGATGGCGGCGCCGGACGCTTTATTGTTTTCAATCGCAAATTGTGCAGCAGCGGCATCAATCTGCCGCAAATTTTCGATGCACGCGTTTGCCTGCGAAACGGCGCGGGCGTGAATGAAGTTGGGAATGGCAATTGCCGCGAGAAGGCCGATGATCGCAACGACAATTAAGGTTTCCACCAGTGTAAATGCCCCGGCTTTCGACGAAGCCATTTTCATGATTCAACTTTCGGTTTAATTTTCAAAAATGCAAGTGATTTACAATTTTGGCGGCGCGGGTTTGTTCGGAGCATCCCAGCCATTGGCGCCGGTGACATTCAATTTGCGCTTGTAAAGTTTGTCGCCGCACGTGGCATAAAGCGTGTCGAACTTCTCTCCGCCAAAAGTGAGATTGGAAATTTTTCCGTTGGGCGTTGGCAAAATACACTGCACCCTGCCCGCCTGGTCGCAAACTTGAATTCCCATCCGCGTGGCGACATACAACCGTCCATCGCGGTCAACGCGCATTCCGTCCGCGCCGCTGTCGTCGTCCACGTCGCGCTGTTCCAGCCAATAATATTTCTGTTTATCGGCAAGCGAACCGTCCGGTTGAATCACAAAGCTGTAAACCCAATGCGAGCGATAATCGGCAACATAAAGCAACGATTGGTCGGGCGAAAGAGTAATGCCGTTGGCGTATTTAATTCCTGTGTCCGCGAGAATTTTTTCGCCATTCGATTTCACAAGCCAAATTTTGCTTGGCGCAATGTTCGTGCCCGCCGGCGGGTCGGTGACGTAAATATTTCCATTGTGAGCCACGCAAAGGTCGTTGCCGTGAACTTCATCGGCAATCAAAGCCGGCCGGCCGTCTGCGTCGAACGCGACAAGTTTTTCAGATTTCTGCGAAGAAGTGTAAAGCAGTCCGTCTGCGCCAAATGCTCCGCCCGAAACACTGATTGCATTTGTGGCAAACAATTCGTGCTTGCCGTCCGTTTCAATTTTCCAAATCTGATTCGAGCGCGTTTCGGAGAAGAACACTTCGCCTTTTGCATTTACAGCCGGGCCATCAGAACCGCCAAGACCATCCGTAACAAGCTGCCAGCCTTCGCCGGGAATTAAAATGTTGGAAAGCGTGTCGTTTTGCGAAACACCGGCAACAATCGGTTTCGGCCAATCACGCCACATCCAGCGCATCACGTCAGGAAAGGCAGCGGTCATTTGCTTCGCGCTGTGGCCGCCGTCGCCCCAAATGTTCGTGACGTCGTAACCGGCAAAAACGAGGGCGCGTTGCAATGTTTGGTTGGCCATCCACCAGTCGCCGCCATATTTATTATGGTCGTTGAAACCGTCCTGCATGAAAATGCGAATCGGCTTCGGCTCAAATTTACGAATCAGCGACGGATAGGAAAATCCTCCGCGCAAATCCACGAACGTGCCAATCGCGCTGACGACGCGGCGAAAATCATTCGGCCTTTCCCATGCGACGGTGAACGAACAAATCCCGCCGCTGCTCGCGCCGCCGATGCAACGGTCGTTGCCGTCGTGAGATAAGCGAATTTCGCGGCCATCTGGTAATTTTATTTTTTCAACCGCAGGCAAAACTTCTTCGAGCAGAAAACGCGCGTAATTGTCGCCAAGTCCGTCGTATTCGTAACTGCGATTGAAACGGTCGAGCGCATTTGTGTCGGCGGCATGAACGATTCCCGGCATGACAAAGACTCCGATGGTCACCGGCATTTCTTTTTTATAGATGAGATTGTCGAAGACATTGGTCGCATCGAAACGCACGCCGTCCTGCCCGACATAAACGCACGCGGGCGTTTTGCCATCGTATTCCGCCGGGACGTAAACCCAATAATCGTGGCGGGTGCCGGGGAAAATTTTTGAATCCTCCAAAGTGAATTTCAGAATCTCGCCTTTCGGCACGCCGGGTTGCGGTTTGGAATCGGGAGTGTTCGTGTAATCGTCGGCGGCGAAAATCGAAATGGCGAAAGAGGAAAATACGATTGCGAGGAAAGTTTGCAGGGATTTCATGCGCTGGATTTTGGCCGATTGCTGTTGCGAGTCAAAGCGGATTTACAACTTCACTTCTTCATCGCATTTGTCGGCGTGACAAATTGCGGCATATAATACGAGCCGGTGAATTCTCTAAATCCCGGCGGCACTTCAAAAAGCTTCGCATCCAATTTATTCGTCTGGATATTCACGACCTGAATTTTCACGTCCTGCGCGATGTCCAGAACCGCTTTGATTGGCGCATTGTCCAAATCTTTCGCCTGCCAAATGACGGCGGCGACTTTCGAATCTTTTTTTGTCACCACCCGCACTTCAATTTTACGACACGCATGGCCGTCAATCGTTTCCGTTCCGCCATCCGCAGGTTTTATTTCAAATGGCTCGCCAAAATCCACGGCCGGAAGCAACGAAAGACCTTCGTTCGTGTGCTTGAACATTTTACGGTCGGGAAAAATGGTATAACGGGCGGAATCGCCTTTTTTGAATAACGTTACGACGTGTGCCAAACCTTCCTGCAAATTCATTTTTGCGGCCTCAACAAAAATCGGGTCGCCCTGAACCTTTGTTTTGTCGAGATAAAAACGAATATCGCCATTTTGCGCGCAAACTCCGAGGTCCACATCAATTGGCATTTCAGGATTTTCCATCTTGATTTTTGCCAGACCGGAAAATGATTTGCTCGCGTCAAAAGCATTGGTCAATACGACGCGCAACAAATCATCCCCGCTGAAAAGATAATTGGTGCCGGACGATGATTGCGCGAACGTTGATAAAATAAAAAACGGAAAGGCAACTACCGCAATGCGACAAAATGCCAAAGCTCGTTTCATTATCATTTCAACTCAACCGCCGCCGTTCCGCCGTCGTCAATCTCGTAAGATTTAAACAATTGGTCGTTCTCGAAAATTTCTACGTTCAACTTGTCCCCTGCCCGGCTGACGACGAGATTGAAATCATTTCCAAAGGCGCGAACGTGTTTCAATGCCATGCTCGGCCAATCTTTCGGCAAGCGCGGCGTGCAATCGAACGAACGCAATCCCGTCGGGCGAATTCCAAAAAGTCCTTCCGTGTAAATGCGACAATACAACGCGCTCTCGGCGCCGAGATGGCTTTGGTTGCCTTCGGGATACGCCTCGACCGGATACGGCACGTGTTCGCCGAGCAATCGGCGTGCGGAATAATACTGCAAATAATTCAGCGCCTTTTCCGTTTCGCCAACGGCGAATACACCGCGCAATGCGTAAAGCGTCGAGCGGTCCCAGAAAACTTTGTCGCCTTCTTCCGTTCGCAATCCGTCCGGCGACCAAAGATTCGTCGAAAACAGCGCGGCAATTGTTCCGTCTTTCCGGTCGAAAATGCCGACGGTCAGCGGCGTGCAAATCCACGCGCGCAATTTGTCCGGCTCATTTGCGTAATGCGCGTGACGTTTGAGCGCGTTTTTATTCACGCTCGGAACCGATTTGTCGAAATAGCGATAGGTGTCGAAGCCTCCGACATTTGCGCCGAAGAATTTTTCAATCGCCGCGCGGATGGTTGTGGCTTCGTTTGAATAATTGTCCAATTGCGATTGCGGCTTACTCAATTCTTTACCGAGATAAACGGCGGAATTCAGTGCGTCGTAATACAAACACGACGTGTTGAGATTTGCTTTACCGGACGGAAAGCGATTTTCCAATTCGTCCGCGTCCGACGCCACGACTCCGTTCGTATCAATTTTGCGTTTGCAATATTCCAAACACCATTCGATGAGCGGCCATTCCATTTGCGCCAAATTTTTATCGCCGCTCGCGAGCGCGTAACGCGACGCGCCATACGCGAGCATCGCCATGTCGCCGCGGTCGCCCGCGCCGTGCCAATTCGTGACGCCTTCCGCGACAATCGAACTCGGAATCGGTTTGTATTCCGGATTCATGTAAGTCGAATAAATGCGGAACGCATTTGACGCCGCGCCGTTGCCGGTCGCATCGCCTTCAAATGGAAAGAATGGCGGACCATATTCGCCCTGGTCATTCGCCCAAATTGCGGCGTAATAACGTCCGCCTCCCGGCGCGTGCATCAATCCGCCGCGCGTGAGAATGATGCTCTCCGTCGTGCGGATTTTTGCGAAGGCAAATGCGGTGTTCAATGTTTTGTCCGGCGTGACCAATTGCAATTTGTCCAAATAACTTGCCACCAAATCTTCGCGCGCTTTCAATTCTGCGTTCGCATCAATTGCTAAATCCTTGTCCGCTTCACGTCGCGCGCTGATGACAAGAACAATGGTGCCGCTTTCGCCCGGTTTCAAACTCAGCGAACCGGAGCCAAGCATCCGCATGGACATGACGTATGGACCGTCCAATCCATTTGTCACGCCTGCGCGCTTCGACGCGGGTTTAATCTCTAAACCCATTTCAAAAGGTTTTTTGGAAACATTGGTGAGCGTAAGCATGTCAATGATTACGGGCTTGTCCGTGGACGGAAAAATTTTGCGCGACCAGCGAAGAGTGTCTCCCGTGCGGCCATTGATTTGCATGATGCCCTTGTGCGAAATGCTTTCCACAACGCCATGCGTCAGGATGGGATTGTCGTTAAAGCTGAAATGCGCATCAATGTGCGTGCGTGTCGCGGGCGGCAAAGTGCGAAACGTCGGGAAAATGGCGAAATGGTCGAGATGCAATTGCCCGTTCGTAACCGAATACGTGACGATGTCGGATACCTTCAGGCCGGTCATTTCAATGTTGTCCTCGTGCGCGTCGTTGGATTTGACGTTCCAAATGATGCCGCCGTCGTCTGTGATATTCCAACGCGTTTGAGCTGAAAGATTCAACACCCAAAAAAGAATTGTCGCGGACAAAATGCAGGAGAATTTCATTTCATCAGTTTGCGGAAATTATTCGGCCACGCAAGGATTTGCTTTGGACATAAGGTAAATGAACACTGCTTGATTTATGCGCGGCGAAACGTTACAACACAGAAATCACAGGCAGTCGAAAGGCGATTTATGGCTGATTTCAAATTTTCGTGTCCGCAGTGTCATCAGAATATTCTTTGCGACACGGCTTATGCCGGCAGGCAAATCAATTGTCCATCCTGCCAGCGCCTGATTGTTGTGCCATCTTCCGCGGCTATAGGCGTGGCTCCGGCAGGCACGGATGGCGTGATGCAAATAAAAAAAACTACGTTGCGAACGGCGGCTTTGATTTTGTTAGCCGTCTTGCTGCTGACGGGAATCGGCTGGGGCGCGTTTTATTTCTGGCAAAGCTCGCACAAGGTCACGTTTCGCGCGTATGTGGACGGCAGTGAAATGGTGAAGTTGCGCGGAAATGAATTGTGGATTGAGCATTTGACATGGCAATTGCCGGCCAAGATTTCGGTGAACGGAAAAAATTGGGAACCCACGTGGGACGAAGATTCAAGCCCGAATTTCCCGTCGTGGCAGAACAACAATTCGGCCCATTACAAAATCAGCACGACATTTCATCCGGGAAATCCGAAGAGCATTAAAATCACAAAGGTTGCGGGACGCGGCGTAATCCGCATCGCACAAAAGCCGTTACCCACAAATGAGCAAACGCTGGGCATTCTGGTTGACGACGGCCCGCAAGGCGGCGCCGACTGGTATGAATTTACCGTGTCCTGGTAACTAATCTGTAAATTTACCGTTTCACCGCCGTTTTTAAATACGGCTCAATGGCCTTCGCCACGGCAAGGCCTTGAAGATGCGCGCCTTCGCTGTTCCAATGGACTTGGCCCGTGGCGGCAAGGTCGAGGTGATTGGTCATCAAGCTGTAAAGGTCGTTGATGGGAATTTTATTTTCTGCCATCACCTTCGCCGCGCCGGCGTTTTGCTGAAGAATGTTTCCGTTGATTTCCGGGTCCAATTGGTCGGGATGCTCCTGCGAACGCACCGGCGTGGTGCTCGCCCAAATCAATTTCGCGCCGCGGGCATTTTGCACAATCGTCTGCACCATTTGCCGCGTCAACGGCTCGAACTGCCCGTCGGGAATCCGCCCTTTCTGCCAGCCGTGCATCCCCATGTTGAAATGAATGACGGCATAAGGCCCGTTCGTCGCCAGAATCGCGCGCAACTGGTCGTTCAATCCCGGCGTCGCCTGATGATACGGATTGAGCCACACATCCACATTCGCTTTGCCGGCCAATTCCTTGGCGACCGTTGACCGATACGCGCTCATGATTGAATCGCCGATCAACAAAATGCTGGGAAGATTCGTGTCGCGCGCGGCAGCCGCGTGAAATCCCCACGGCGGCGCGCCTTTCGGTCCCGCCGGAAGCCGTTTATCCGTTTCCACCATCGTGTCCGCTGCCAACAAATTCAGCGCGAGCACGAAAAATGATAATGTGATGCCAAAATTAATTTTGCGGAAATGCATTTATTAAAAAATTAGCCGCGAAAGAACGCAAAGGCCACAAAAGAATTATTTTTGTGCTCTCTGTGTTCTTTTGCGGCAATACGGATTAATTTAAACTGCCAATACTTCCCGACACGCCGCTTGCAACTTCTTCAAATTCGCTTTCGACTTGGCTTCGATGTAGCAACGGATGAGCGGTTCGGTGCCGCTGGCGCGGAAGGCCACCCATTCGTGGTTCGGCAACAGAAATTTATAGCCGTCGGTGGTGATAAATTTTTCCACCGGAAATGCGCCAATATTTTTTAATCCGCTGCCGAGTTTGGCGAGCAGGGCGTCTTTCTTTTCGGGCGCAAAACTTACATTAATGCGGTCGGTATAAAATTCGCCGATTTGTTTGGAAAGTTCCTTGAGGATCTGGCCGAGTGATTTTTTCTCCGTCGCGACGAGTTCGGCCATGAGCAGGCACGCGAGGATGCCGTCTTTTTCCGGCACGTGGCCTTTCACGCTCAAACCGCCGGATTCCTCGCCGCCGACGATGATGGGTTCGCTTTCCATGAGCGCGCCGATGTATTTGAAGCCGACGGGAGTTTCATGAACTTTCACGCCCAGCAATTCGGCGACGGCGTCCACTTGATGGCTCGTCGGCACGGTGCGCACGACGGCGCCGGTCCAACCGCGATTTTTTTTCAAATGATACAGCG
>JAJPKI010000291.1 GCA_021323835.1 Verrucomicrobiota bacterium
CGCGCGGACATTCGATCCCAATTCCACAAATGTTTACTTTTCGGTTGATAATGGCGCCACCGCACTGAAATTTTATTACACCAATTTTAATTTTGGCGATATTCAGGACTGGTTGACGACGCCGGAGGACGCGTATGACGCTTTTGCTTTTTCGGGACATGAATTGAACCTTTCATCCGCCGACATGACGGCGCTGGACATTTTAGGCTATAAAATGAATTATCACACGCCGACGCTGGCAGGTTCAAAATCCGGCGGCGCGTTTCAGTTAAATTTTACAAACACGCCGGGCGCGACCTTTGCGATTCTCGCCAGCACGAACATTTCCACAACGTTCAGCAACTGGACTGTGCTTGGCACCAATTCTGAAATTTCCGCCGGCCATTTTCAATTCACCGATTCCGTTACCAACAAACAGCGTTTCTATCGCGTGCGTTTGCAGTGAACATTTTTGTTCAGCCAATGGCTTAAACTTGCCGCAAACGATTTCATTTCTATAATCCTCGTGTGCTCGACATCAAATTAGTCCGTGAAAAGCCCGGTTTTGTGCGTCAACGCCTCGCTACGCGCGGGGCAGGGGATGAAGCAAAGATTGATGAATTGCTGAAATTGGATGAGAAACGCCGAAAAATTCTCGCCGAAGTGGAGGCATTGAAAGCGCAGCGGAATAAAGTCTCCAAAGAAATCGGCGCGCTGATGGGACAAAAGAAAGCAGCCGAAGCCGAAGCGAAGAAAGCCGAGACAAAAGATTTGGGCGACAAAATTTCTGCGCTCGATAAACAAGCCGTCGAAGTGGAAGCAAAACGCGACGCGCTCATGTTGCAATTGCCGAATCTGCCGCATGAATCGGTGAAGATTGGAAAAACTGCTGAAGATAATCCGGTGATTCGAACTCATGGCGAGAAAATTAATTTCGCTTTTAAACCAAAATCGCACGTTGAACTTTGTGAATCACTCAAACTCGTGGATTTTGCGCGTGGCGCGAAATTGTCCGGCAGCGGATTTTTGCTTTATACAAATTGGGGTGCGCGACTCGAACGCGCACTGATTCAATTCCTTCTGGATTTGCACATCACCGAACACGGTTACACCGAAGTGTCGCCGCCGTTCGTGGTCGGTCCGCAATGTTTAGAGGGTGTGGGGCAATTTCCGAAATTCAAAGACCAGTATTACGGCGTGGCCGAAGGCGACGACAAAGAAAAGTTGGGCAAATTGTATTTGATTCCGACAGCGGAAACGCCGGTGGCAAATATTCACCGCGAGGAAATTCTTGCAGAAAACGAATTGCCAAAATTTTACTGCGCCTACACACCTTGTTTTCGCGGTGAAGCGGGCGCGGCGGGCGTCGGCACGCGCGGCATGATTCGCGTGCATCAATTTGATAAAGTCGAATTAATTAAAATCGTGAAACCGGAAACCGGTTACGATGAATTGGAAAAGATGGTCGCGAATGCCGAAAAGATTTTGCAATTGCTCGGACTGCATTATCGCGTGCTGTTGCTTTGCACGGGCGATATGGGATTTGGCAGCGCAAAAACTTACGACATCGAAGTCTGGGCGCCGGGGCAGGGGAGTTATCTCGAAGTTTCGAGTTGCTCGAGCTGCGAGGATTTCCAGTCGCGCCGGATGAACCTGCGATTCAAATCCGAGAGAGGGGAAAATAAATTTCCGCACATCCTCAATGGCAGTGGCACGGCGCTGGCGCGATTGTTCGTGGCGCTGATTGAAACGCATCAGCAGGCGGATGGCAGCGTGAAAATTCCAACGCCATTGCAGCCATATTTGAAGACCGATAAAATTTCTATTTAAATGGCCGCAAGAGAACGCAAAAACCACAAAGAAATTTCTGCGCTCTTTGTGTTCTTTCGTGGCCATGCCCTATGAAAGTTTTACTTGCCAGCAGCGAAGTTCATCCGTTTTCAAAAACCGGCGGGCTGGCAGACATGGTCGGCGCGCTCGGCAAAGCGCTGGCAAGGGCAGGGCACGAAGCGCGAATTGTCACGCCGCTGTATCGCGGCATTTACGAAAAATTTCCCGGGCTGAAACCGGAAGATTGGCAATTTGATTTGCCGCTTGGTGCAAAGCAGATTCAGGGAAAATTATTTTCCCTCGACGTTGAGAAAAACCTGACGATTTATTTCGTCGAACAGGATGAATTTTATAATCGCGCCGGAATTTATTTGGAGAACGATGTCAGCTATGCCGACAACGCCGAGCGATTTATTTTTTTCTCGAAATGTGCCGCGCATCTTGCGCGCTATTTGCCATGGCAACCGGAAATTGTCCACGTTCACGACTGGCAGGCGGCAATTGTGCCCGCGCTGATTTTGCATCAACGGCAAAATGAAGGGTGGGGGAATCCGCCGGCGACGTGCCTGACGATTCATAATTTGGCGTATCAAGGAACTTTTCCGCGCGAAGCATTTGCACTGACCAATTTGCCACAGGAATTTTTCACGCCCGAACGAATGGAATTTTTCGATCACCTGAATTGTCTTAAAACCGGGATTGCTTTCGCCGATGCCATTACAACCGTTAGTCCGCGTTACGCGCGCGAAATCATGACTGAAGAATATGGCTGCGCACTGGACGGCATTTTACGGAAACGGAAAAATTCTTTTTATGGAATTCTAAACGGCGTTGATTACGAAGAATGGAATCCTGCGAGCGATAAATTTCTCGACAAAAATTTTTCAGCGACGCGCCTTGGCGGAAAAACTGCCAACAAATTGGCGCTGCAAGAAGAATTTCATTTACCGCTGGACAAAAATATTCCGCTGTTCGGAACCATTTCGCGGCTTGCGGAACAAAAGGGCGTGGACATCCAACTCGGCGCGCTGGAAGAAATGTTGAGCACGGACATTCAATTCGTTTTGCTCGGCAGCGGCGCGACGGCTTACGAGCGCGGTTATCAGGAATTGGCACGGCGATTTCCGACAAAAGTTGCCGTGCGCGTCGGTTACGATGAAACGTTGGCGCATCGGATTGAAGCCGGTTGCGATTTTTATTTAATGCCGTCGCGGTTCGAGCCGAGCGGCTTGAATCAAATGTATAGCTTGCGCTACGGCACAATTCCAATTGTGCGCGCGACCGGCGGATTAGACGACAGCGTGATTGATATGACCGAAGATGCCGATTGTGCAAACGGAATTAAATTTCGCGAATACTCGGCGCGCGCGCTGGCAAAAGCAATCCGCAAAGCGTTGGCGATTTACCAGCAGGCGGAATTGATGCGACGTTATCGCCGCAATGGAATGAAATCTGATTTTTCCTGGAACCGGACTGTCGCGGAATATTTGAGAGTTTATAAAACAGCGAAATCAGCGACTCGCTAAATCACTGCGCTTGACCAGATTCGCAAAGCGCTCGGCTCGTTCCGCGACGGTTTTGCTTGGATGGTCGGCTTGCCAAGGAGCGTTCCAAAGGATGTAGAATTCGAAGTCCGATGCCGGACGACTATGAGCCTTTTCAAACTTATTCAAACGCGTCTGCATAATAGCTTTTGCCGCCGCCAAAGCCTCCTGACGGTTTTCTGGATTGCCACCCGGCCACAAGTTCGGACGAATTTGATAACGGGAAACTTCGCCTTGATGACCAACGGCGAAATCGTTGTCGCCGGTCTCAAGCATGGAAAGGGCAGACCAACGATCCATGCCGAAGGCACTGCCAGCAATCAGGCAACCAACCGCAATTGATGCAAATGTCGAGATTTTCATCGTAGTCTAAATACACGCTGGCTTAATTTGAGTCAATACGGTGTTCACCTATATTAAATATAACAAACATTGTGTGACTATAATTATGGCTGGCATATAGAGATTAGCGTCTGGGAAACCCGTTGAATTTCAACACGATTCGTCGAATAAGCCATCTTGGCGCCAGTCGAATCAGTAAAACTAAAAACTTGTTCTGAAACCCGGAAATACACACTACGTGGTGGTATCGGAAAGCTTTATGACCATCGCGGGCAACTTTTTGGACAGAAGTTCGAGACACGCGGATGAGCTTCACATTCTTACTCCCTGCCACCGCGCCGAAATTGGTCGGGGTCGGCCCGGGACAAAGCGTCGACACGTAAATGCCGGTATTTCTCGTTTCGGCGGCGATGGCTTCGGTAAATGACAGGACAAATGCCTTGGTCGCATAATAAACGGCCATGCCCGGCCCGGTCACAAATCCGGCCACTGAAGCCACATTTAAAATACCGCCACGATGGCGTTCAATCATTCCCGGCAAAAATAGCCGCGTTAAATCCGTCAAGGCGGTTACGTTGACCTGAATCATTTCCAATTGCCGTTCGCGTGGCAATTCGTCAAACGATCCGATTGCGCCGAAACCGGCGTTGTTGACCAAAACATTCACGACAGTTTTTCGAGCCGACAATTCGTCGAAAATTCTCTTCGGCGTTTCAGGTTGAGACAAATCCGCCGTCAGCACAATCGCTTCAATTTTATTTTCGCGACGCAATTCTTCGGCGAGTTTTTCCAGCGCATCGGTATTTCTGGCGACGAGAATCAACCGCGAGCCGTCCTTGGCGAAGCATTTTGCCAATTCCAATCCAATCCCCGACGAGGCGCCGGTAATCAAAACCGTTTCGGTCGCGCTCATTTGAATTTATTGATTTCCCCAGCCGAAGCGTTTTGTGATTGGCCAATAGACGAAGAACGATTTGCCAATGATGCTGGATTCCGGAAAATCGCCCCAAAAACGTGAATCGGAACTGTTCATAGTGTTATCGCCCATCACAAAGGCGTGATTCGCCGGAATCTGAACTGTCTGGCCGGATGAAAGCATTCCTATCATTGAGTGACCGTAATAATTTCCGTCGTGGAACTGTAACTTCGTTTGTCCTGCTCGCACACCGGCAAAAGAATAAAGATTTTCAAAATGAGGTGTAGACGCGGTCACGGGTTTGCCGTTGACGACCAGATGCCCAATTGAAGTTGAATTTCCTAAATCAAACAGATGCGGGCCGCCGATAAGTTCGTAATCTTGCGCCAGTGAAATTGTTTCTCCGCCAAGTCCACAAAGCCGTTTAATATAAAATTCATCAGGTGGAATGGGCGGACGAAGTGATTCGCGGCGTTCTGCCGGAATTCCTTGTGTTTCAAATACAACAATGTCACCGCGGTCCGGACGACGGAAATTATAAGTAAGCCGGTCCACGAATAAATGGTCGCCTGCGTTCACTTTTATTTTCACGACATCTTCACCCTTGCGATAAACGCGACCGGGAAAAATTCCCGCACGATGACCCAAATCAGATTCGCCATAATCAGGCGGAAACCAGAGCGTCTTGGTCACGCCGCCGATGGAAATTGTTTGCGACAAATTAAAAATCAAAAGTCGGTGCATCGGCCCGAACTCGACCGTTCCATCCGCAGGCGCGACGACGTGCAAATAGGAAACGCCTTCAAACCATTCTTTTACGCGCTGCCAGCCCGTGGGAATGATTAAGTTTTTTTGCACCTCTAACAAATTCGTTGCGTTCGATTCCAATGTTTCACGAATGTCATCTCGCATTTCGCTTAGAACAGTTTTAGGAATCAACAATGACTGTTGTGACTGCAAATGACCGTTGATTTCCGATTTAAGATCGGAATCAAATTTATTGCGCCGGTCGTCCGGCAAATCTCTATCCAGATTTTTTACAAAACCATCCACGACTTGGACGCTGTCCGAAAAATCCGGCACCGACGTCACGCCATAAAGCGTCGGCTGCATCGAGCCGGTGGGAATTTTGAACGGTTGCAGAAAAAATGTCCGGATGCCCATCGCCACCGCAATAGCCACCAGCAACACCTCCACATTTTCGCGCCAGACCGGATTCGGATACGATTTTATCCATTTCTCGGCGGCGAATTGAAGCTCCTGCGTCTTGATTCGAATTTTTCCCGTGTTTGCCTTCGACGCAATCGCCTCGTCCAATTCCGCCATTTTCAAATTTATGGCCGCCAGCGCCTCGGGCTTCATCAAATCGCGCTGTGCATGAAGCAGGCGCACGACGTGTTTGCGCATGGCAATCGCTTCACGAATGGTTTTGGAAAAAAAACGGCGGAACATCATTTCCCTTTCGACAGAAATTTTAAAAAATTACACAAAATATTTCGCGACAACTTATCCGCAATTGGCGCGAATGAAAGAAAATTTACTCCCCTGTCCTGCAAATTGGTTTTAGTTTGAAGGTTCGCTCAAACGCGTGGCAACAAGTTGAATCAAAGAAATGCCGTTGACATGATGCTTGCCGAATTCCGAAGGTGGAATGTTTTTGACGATTTGCTCCACGTCCGGCTGGCGGAAATTATGCCGTTCCTCCACGAAAAATTTCTGCGCGTCTTCAAACACCAACGTGAAGTGCGTCGTGCCGTCTTCCCTGCTCACCGAATCCAAATGATATTTCTTTGCCATCGCTCGTGTCGCTAATGAGTGACGCAATATGACGACAAATCCGGCATAAACAATCAAGCAAATGTTGTTCACAGTCCTGCTCGTTTTACCCCAATTGACTCCGCCCTGCCCTGCCCTACGTTTGCGCATGAAGAAATCAAATCTACCGCCATGGCTGCGCGGAGCGTGCGCAGGGTTAATTCTAGGAAGCGGCGCGCTGGCGCTCACCGGCTGCGTGGCAACAGTCCGCGAACCCGGACCGGCTTACAGCGAAGATGTTTACTACGACTACGATTATTATCCCGGCGCCGATGTTTATTATTATCCGCGCGGCCACGTTTATTATTGGAACGACCGTGGCGAATGGCATTCAGGACGCGAATTGCCGCCGCGCATCATCATTCGCGAGGACCGTCCCGAACATTTTCGCGGGCACACCCAGCAACCGTGGGTAGAACACCAGAACGAAGGCCGCGCCGGACAGGAACGATACGAAAATCATCAGGACCGCGACCACGACCGATATTAATTAAGGTAGCAGCGAACGTAAGTTCGCTCATTTATTTTTTGCGAATTTGAGAGCCGACTCACGTCGGCTGCGGCATAGGTTGGAAACTGGAGCGCACCCGTCAGCGTAACTGTGGCGGGATAAACAAATGAACTAACAAACAAAAAACAGGTTTAACAGTGTCAGCGGCAAGCGGCGGCCTTCGAAGAAAAATCGGAGGCCGCTTTATTTTTAATTTGGTAATTGCAATTTTAAATGTATAAAAAACACATGACCCGCAGTTCTCATGGCAATGCTTTCACGCTTATTGAGTTGCTTGTTGTAATCGCAATCATTGCGATTCTAGCCGCGCTGTTGTTGCCAGCTATAAGCATGGCCAAAAATCGTGCCCATACAACTTATTGTTTGAATAGTAGCAGGCAACTTGCTCTTGCCTGCCAACTCTATGTCACTGAGAACAACGACAAATTATGCATTGCATTTGTCGTTCAGGGAAATAATGTCGTGCGGCGAGCATGGTTCAATCTGATTGCGCCGTATGCAAAATCTACAAACCTGCTTCTTTGTCCTGCATTTCGGCTCAAACATGGTGCCGTTGTAGAAACGAATTACCCAAGCGCACCCGAGGATGCGGCCTTTTCAAATTACGCATTTAATTTTGAAATCGGAGGCTGCGACTGGCCGGGCACTTGGCAGCAGTCCGATAATCCCACCGCCAATTCAACCACCATCCACAATCCTTCCCGCACCGTTCTCTTGACTGACAGCGGCACACGACCGACAAATACAACCGACCCTAATCTCTGTATTACAGTGCACTCTTCCCAGAAGGCTGGTGCTTTTGTTCTATACGACGCTGGAGCCACCCAGCCTAATTCTTTGGTCATTGATCCTATCAATCCCGATTGGTGTGGGCCTGAACTTCGCCACGATAGTGGCAGGAGTGTAGTGACTTTGACTGATGGCCATGTGGAAATAAAAAGAGCGTCCGAATGGTATTGGGCAGGCACTCCGTGGCTTGACCCAAAGAAAGGAGGTTAGCGGCATCAGGCTTTCAACACTTCAATAAACGCTTCCTGCGGAATGTTGACGTTGCCAATCGCTTTCATCCGTTTTTTGCCTTCCTTTTGCTTCTCCAGCAATTTGCGTTTGCGCGAGACGTCGCCGCCGTAACATTTCGCCGTCACGTCTTTGCGGAACGCACTCACGGTTTCGGACGCAACAATTTTTCCGCCAATGGCCGCCTGAATCTTCACGGCGAATTGCTGGCGCGGGATGACTTCTTTTAATTTTTCCGCCAGCGTGCGTCCCCTGCCCTCCGCTTTACTGCGATGGACGATGCATGAAAACGCATCCATCGGCTCGGTGTTGACGAGCATGTCCAGCTTCACCATGTCGCTTTCCTGATAATCCGCCGGCTCATAATCCATCGAGCCGAATCCGCGCGTGATGCTTTTGATGCGGTCATGAAAATCAATCAGGATTTCGTTCAGCGGAACTAGCGCGGTGAGCATAACGCGCTTGGCGTCGAGCGTTTCGGTGTGGTCCACCGCGCCGCGCTTTTCGGAAATCAACGCCATCATGTCGCCGATATTTTCGTTCGGGCAAATGACAAATGCCTTCACCATCGGCTCTTCAATTTTTTCGATGTAAGTGACGTCGGGCAGGAATGCGGGGTTGTCCACTTCCTTTTCGGTCTTGTCCGTCATCGTGACTTTGTAAACCACGCTCGGATACGTCGCGATGATGTCCATGTCGTATTCGCGCCGCAGACGTTCCTGCACAATTTCCATGTGCAACAATCCGAGAAAGCCGCAACGAAATCCGAATCCGAGCGCGATGCTCGTCTCGGTGGAATAAACAAATGCGGAATCGTTTAATTTTAATTTCGCCATCGAAGATTTCAACTGCTCGTAATCGGCGGTGTTAATCGGATAAATGCCGCTGAACACCATCGGATGAATTTCTTTAAAGCCCGGCAACACGCCGGACGGATTGCGCGCGTCGGTAATGGTGTCGCCCATTTTCACTTCGGCGGCGGTCTTGATGTTCGCGGTGATGTAGCCGGTCTCGCCGGTTTCCAATTTCTCACGCGTGTAAGGTTTTGGGTTGAAGCTGCCGACTTCCTTCACCTCGTAATTTTTGCCGGAATGAACCAGCTTAATCATCATGCCCGGCTTGATTTCGCCGTTGAACACGCGCACGTGCGTGACGACGCCTTTGTAAGTATCGAAATAGGAATCGAATGCGAGCGCCTGCAGGCTCGCCGCGCCGGTCGGTTTCGGCGGTGGAACGCGCGCGACAATCGCTTCAAGAATATCTTCAATGCCAATCCCTTGTTTCGCGCTGCATGGAATCGCCAGTTCCGCCGGAATCGCCAGAACGTCTTCCAGTTGTTGCTTCGCCTGCGGCACGTTGGCGTGGCCGAGGTCAATCTTGTTGATGACCGGAATGATTTCGAGATTTTGTTTCGACGCGAGATGGAAATTTGCGACGGTCTGCGCTTCGACACCTTGCGCCGCGTCCACGACGAGCAATGCGCCTTCGCATGCGCTCAAGCTGCGCGAAACTTCATACGCAAAATCTACGTGGCCGGGCGTATCAATGAGATTCAGTTCGTAAGTTTCGCCGTTGCGCGCTTTGTAAAGCATCGTAACCGGATGCGCTTTGATGGTGATGCCGCGTTCGCGTTCCAAATCCATCGCGTCGAGCAATTGGTCGGACATATCACGCGTGGCGATGGTGCCGGTCATGTGCAACAGGCGGTCGGAAAGCGTGGTCTTGCCGTGGTCAATGTGGGCAATGATGCTGAAATTTCTAATGTGCGCTGCGTCCATCTTGTTAAAGAGCGCAACAAGATAACTGAAAAACGGTTCGAGAAAAGGAAATTTGATTGGCGCGGCGATTTACGGTACGCCGACGCGATAGAAATACGGGACGGAATTGGTGGCGGTCGTGTCGGTGTAACTTGTCGTTCCCGCCTGGCCAGTGATGTTCGTGGCAATCGTCGTGAAGACGGGCGTCGTGCTTAAATCCGAGCCGCGTTGGATAAAATATTTCACGCCGCTGACACTTTTCCATGTGACGGTTGCGTTGGTGGTGGTCGCGACGGGTGATTTCATCGCCAGCACGGAAGTGGAATTGGTCGGATTGGTTCCAGATTTCCATTCGGTATAATTGCTCTCTCCATCGCCATCAGCGTCTGCGTTGTCCGCCGAACCGTCCGTTGGCAATCCATATTGCCAAAGCCATGAGGACGGCAGCACGGATGCGGGCGATTGAAATTCATACGCGCCGATGTCCGCCGCGCTGCCGACGATGCGCGGGTTGCCGTCTAAATCTACGGCGACGAACGGAATGCCATTGGTCGCGTAAAAATTTGTTCCCGAATTGATGCACGGTGAATTGGAGAGCAAACGAAAATTGGAATTAGTATTCACAAACAACGGCGGACTGGTCGTGACGATGCCGAGAGTGGACGGAAAGCTGCAACTGAAATTAAATTTTACGAAGGAATAATTCGGCGAGTTCGGCGCGGAATTATAATAAATAATTGAATTATTTATCTGGCCGCTGCCGTCGGAGGAAACGCCGCCGCCGGTATTAGTCGCTACGTTAAAAACCACAGTGCAATTATTCAACGTGCAGCTATCGGCGCCGCCGCTGTCATTCGCAAAATTTTTGATGAGCAGACAATTATAAAGTGTTGCGCCGGAGGCGCCACCGCCGAGGGGAGCGCTGTTGTTTGTTAAAATGCAATTGTAAGAAACGCCGCCGCTTACACCACCGCCCCCGCCCCCAGTATTTCCCGAAAATGTGCAATAATAATTTGTGCATTGATAGGCGCCGCCAGCGATTAATGAGTTAGCGCTGGTGGAATTGCCGGTGACCACGCAATTGGAAAGGAAACTTTGATACGTGGCGCCGTTGCTGTTTTGCAAAAATGTGCAATTGAAAAGTGCACAGCGATAGGCGCCACCATTACTGTGATTGGCGCTATTTCCAATAAATGTGCAATTGGATGCCACGCCACGATATAATCCTCCGCAGACTTCATGGCAGTAATTGCTAACAACAAGACAATTGTAAAGCGTTGCCGATGCGGCGGCGCCACCGTCATTGCCGTTACATATGTTATTGCTGATGACGCAATTGTAAGCCACGCCGCCAAAAATGCCCGCTCCAAGGCTGGTAATTGAAGTGGTAAAATTGCCCGCAATGAAACAATTGGAAATCGCGCCGTTATTGTCACATAACGCTCCGGCGCCGCATTGCTCATTCGTAAAATCGCCAGTGTTTCTCGTGCCGCCATTCGTCAACGTAAATCCCATGAGCATCGCATTACTGCCCACGTAAGCACATCGCATTTGCGTGCCGCCAACAATCGTCGCTGCTTGCGGGCCGTTCAAGCTCAACAACGTGATGGCATTTGTCAGTGCGACGCGATTTGTCTCGGCACCAAAAATCACCGTGCCGCCGTTCGTGTAAATGCCGTCGTTGGCGACAACGAATTCTCCTGTTTGCGCGGACGCAACGGCGTCTTGAATGTTCGTCGCGGCTGTGAGCCAATTCGTGTAAGGCGCAATCGGGTTGGTGCAATTCAAATCCACAAAGTGCGCCGTGCCGGAAAATTGATTTTCATACGCGCCCATGTCCACCGTGCCGCCGGAGATGCGGGCGTTGCCGTCGAGGTCGGGTCCGGACGGCGCGGCGCCGTTGGTTCCGGCATTGATGCAGGGTGAGCCAATTTGCAGCCGATAATTTCCATTTGCCAAATCCACAAAACCCGGCGTGTTGGTAATATTATTTCCACCGCCGCCAATGATATTTGTATTCAACGCGCAACAATATGTCAGCGACACGTTGTAAGCGTCAGCCCCGGAGGCCGAGGAGGGCAAATCGTAATAAAGAATGCAATTGCGCAATGTGCCGCCGTAAGCGCCACCGCCGCCACTGGTCGCGTAATTGCCGACAAAAGTGCAGTTATCAATTCCACCGTTGTAGGCGCCGCCGCCGTTGCTTGGAGCGCGATTGTTGATGTATAAACAATTTTTTGCGCCGGCTGCATAAGTGCCGCCTCCTCCAAAACTGAACGAAACGTTCCCCGCGAACACGCAATTGATGTAATCGCCTTGATAACCACCGCCGCCTGACGAATAAGCTGCATTACCTAAAAAGTAACAATTCGTGATAATTACCGTGCCGCCGCCGCCCGTGGTATAAACACCCCCGCCGTTCCCGCCAATTGCCGTCGCTCCATTTGTCAGCGTGAATCCGCTCAAGGTTGCGCCGTCCGCAAGATAGACGCAGCGCACGGCAGTGCTGCCATTGGTGGAAGCGGTTTGAAATCCGCGGATGATGGTTACTGACGGACCATTCACACTTTGCAGCAAGACAGCTTTGGAAACGTAAACGCGGTTTGAACTGATGGGAAATGAAGAGCCGCCCGTTTGATAAATGCCATTCGTAACTAAAATTGTGTCCGATGGAATCGCCGCATTGATGGCGTCGTTGATATTTGTTGCCGCATGCGCCCACGAGGTATAGGGCGATTGCGGGCTGGTGGAATTGACGTTAACGAAATGCGTCGTAGCCGTAGCGCGAAACGCAAAAACAGCCAGGAATAAAAACACCATCCTGAAAACGCATGGATTCATCAGAACGGAAAAAGTTTTATTGATTTAATCCTGACGGTCAAGCCGCGCGATGTAAAAAAATTGTGAACCCGGCGTTACTGAATTACTCAGCCGCGTTTTTTACATCGGCATCGAAATGAGAGAAAAGAAATTGCCATGCGCCTAAAAAATTTAATAAAAAATGATTGCAAAGGCGGCGGGGCGCGGCAACTTTATGGTCACAGGCAGGTCAGAAATCGTTTATGAAAACTTACATAAAAACACTTTCGCTGTTGTCTGTGGCTGGAATATTTCTGGCAATTTCCGCTGGCGCGCAAACTTTCACGAAACTTTATGGCTTCACCGGCGCAAACGACGGACACGATCCATTTTGCGGACTGACGGTGTCCGGCAATATTTTATACGGAACATGCTACAACGGCGGCACGAATGGAAATGGCTGCGTGTTTAAAATTAATTCCGACGGAACCGGCTTCAAAAATATTAACAGTTTCACCGGCAGCCATGATGGCGCGAATCCTTACGGTGGCGTGGTTCTTGCCGGCGGGTGTTTGTTTTGAAAGACCTCTTTTTATGGAAACGGGGGGCACGGAACGGTCTTCCGAATGAATGTTGACGGCACGGGACTGACCAAACTTTACAATTTCCACGACAACGATGGCGATTTTCCGCAAGCGGATTTAATTTTATCGGGTGACACTTTATACGGAACGACATATTCCGGCGGCAATGGTTTCGGCGTCGTCTTTAAAATCACCACCAATGGAACAGGCTTTGTCGTGCTGCACAGTTTTAACAATGACGACGGCGCTTTTCCATTTTCAGGGTTGGTGATGTCTGGCAGTGCTTTATACGGGACAACTTACTCCAGCGGCAGCGGCGGATGCGGCACGATTTTTAAAATCAACACCGACGGCACGGGCTTCACAAACATTTACAGTTTTACTCGCGGGAATGACGGCGCTTTTCCGCAGGCAAATTTAATGCTCTCCGGCGGCACTCTTTACGGAACGGCTTCTTACGGCGGCGACAATGACAATGGAACTGTTTTTAAAATAAATACCGATGGAACCGGCTTTGCCAGTCTTTACAGTTTTACCGGCGGAAGCGACGGAGCAAATCCGCTTTCAAGTTTAGTGCTGTTCAACGGCGCGCTTTACGGCACGACTTCGGCCGGCGGCGACAATGCTTCCGGCACCATTTTCCAAATCAATCCCGACGGAACCAATTTTACGAATCTTTATTCATTCAATGGCACGAGCGATGGAAATACTTCATCCGCCGGCCTTGTTCTGTCCGGCAGCGAATTGTTTGGAACATTATCGTCGGGCGGCAATAACAACGACGGCGGAATATTCGCGTTTAATTTGTCCGTGAGTTTGCCGGCCGTCCTGAATATTCGTGCGTTGCCTGCCGCTGTGGTTTTAAATTGGAGCGATAACTCTTTCTTTTTGCAAGCCGCGCCGACAGCAAGCGGCGCTTTTACAAACGTCATCGGCGCAACCAGCCCTTACACAAACGCGGTGACGGATTCGCAAAAATTTTTCAGATTGCAGAAACCGTAATTTTGCGAACTTGCAAATTTATTTCTCTTCTTTGCCCGGAAAATATTTGGGGATGCAATCGGGACAAAGCCCGTGGGTGAATTGAATTTTCAACAGCTCGCGGAAAAAAATTTCCGGCGCGTGCCATTGGTTTTTGTCATCGCGAATTTTTTTGCAGCTTGAACAAATCGGCAGCATCAACTTTTTGCGCGTGATAAATTCCGAATGTTCACGCAACTCGCCGAGCAATTTTTTGCGAAAACGATTTTCTTCCGCATCGCGCAACGCCCGTCGCACCGCCATGGGCAAATAGTCCAATTGCGTTTTCAGAACGTAATCGGAAACTTTGCCGACAAGCTTTTCAATTTCCATTTGCGGCGAGAGGGAATTCGTCACGAAAATGAACGGCACTTCCGGACATTTTTCCTTTGCTACGCGCAACGCTTCCAGTCCATCGAATGCCGGAAGTCCGTGGTCGGAAAGAATGATGTCGGGAGGATTTTCGAGTTCGCGCAGGAAATCATCGCGGCTGTCCACGCGACATGAGCGAAAAATCAGACCGCTACGATGCAATTCGTAGTCGAGCCTTGCCGCTTCCGCCGGGACATCCTCAAGGTAAAGAATGCGGGTGACATTCTTCATTTCAAACCAGACCCTCGTTTATAGCTTTTTAGGCACGGCAATTCAATGGGGTAAACACCTTTATTTTTTGAAGCTGTGAATAACATTTCACACGAAACTCGAAATGAATTTTGTCGAACGCGCCGCTGTCGGTTACAATCCTCGTGTGCCAGTTCAGAATCGCATCCTGAAAATCCAGAAACGCAATCGCGCGCTTGTCCGTTTTGACCCACAAAAGATTTGCGACGCCGTTTTGCGCGCGGCCAAATCCATCGGTGGCTTTCAACAGGATTTTCTGCCGAGCATTAATGAAACAATTTTTAGTTCGCACGGCTCGGATGAAAATATCGCCGCATTTCTTTCCGACGTTGCCATCGTTTGCCTCAATTCGAATCCGCAACATCTCATTTCCAATTTTCCGCCGACGATTGAAATGATTCAGGACGAAGTGCTGCATGCGCTGCGCAGCCATGGCTTTCAAAAAACCGCCGACGCTTACGAATGTTATCGCTGGGGCCGTCACTGGATGCGCAACGGTTACATCACGAAGGAACAATTTTGCGGCAATGGATTTCCGACGCAACGCATCGAAAATATTTTGCAATGGAACCGCGCACGCGGCGTGGACACGATTGCTGGACTCAATGAATCCGTTCGTAGCGGAAAAATTAAAAATGTTATTTCTGAATCGCTGGCGGTTTACGAAGCTTCACTGGACGAAGCGGCAAGAAAAGTTGTCGCGCGAATCAGCGCCGGAGACAAATTGCGCATGATGTGGGTCAGCGGCCCGAGTTCATCCGGCAAAACGACGACGACCGTCAAGCTCACGCAACGTCTCGAAAAACACGGCTTGCGTTTTCTCATGCTCAACCTCGACGATTATTTCTGGTCGGCGATGGAGCATCCGACGGATTGGCTGAACGACCGCAATTACGAAGCGCCCGAAGCGCTCGACATCCAATTGCTCAACGAACATCTCAAAAAATTGCTCGCCGGCGAAATGATTGAGAAACCCATTTATAGTTTCAAAGAAGGCCGGCGCGTTTCCGTGAAACCGGTCAGACTCGAGCCCGACCAAATTCTTTTACTCGATTGTTTGCACGGATTTTATCCGCCGATTTCCGAAGGCATTGATGCTTTGATGCAATTCCGCCTCTACATCGAAGCGATGAATCCGCTTTATGAAGGCGACGGCAGCACGAAACGCCTCACGCAATTCACCGACGCGCGCCTCATCCGCCGCATGTTACGCGACGCGAAGCATCGCAATCATTCGCCGCTCAACACGATTTTGCACTGGCATTACGTCCGCTACGGCGAATTGTTCAGCATCATTCCGCTGCAAGGCCTCGCCGACCACATCGTCAACGGCGGATTGCCGTTCGATTTGCCCGCGCTCAAGCCGTTTTTTATCGGTGCGCAAGGTTTGCTGCCCAAAGAAAATGAATTTTCTTCGTTCGCCGGATTTCTGGATGCAAAAATCCGTTACGACCGCGTGAAAACGTTGCTTGAATCCGTCGAAGGATTTTCACTCGCGCAAGTCGACGACAAAAATTTCATCCCCGGCGACGCCATCATTCGCGAATTCATCGGCGGCAGCACGATTCAGATTCCGCACAACGAGTAATCAATTGCTTTCTTTGGAGCCTTTTTCAATCAGCCGTTTGGTGAGGAAGACGAGCCCGCTCATTTGCAACCATTCGGAAACGATGTTGCCGACAACCTGTCCCCATTTGCTGTTCACCTGCATTTTCCAAAATAAAATTGCCCAACCGACGCCGGTCAGACCGAGAAAAATCAGCAGCGAATGACGGTGCAAAAAATCAAGAACGTGATTATGCAAACGACGTTTTACTTTTTTGCTTTCGGCGGAATGCGCTTCCAGCAGATATTTTGTGCCGTAAATGATGACGACGGAACCGCTCCAATCGGCGATGGCATTTCCAAAAAACGCACCGAGATGGGAATCGGGGTCGCAAAAGCAATACAGCACAATCCAGAGTGTCAGCAGCAGAAGGCTGACGATGCCCAAAGAATGTTCGTGAAGAAAATGGTTGCGATGATTTTTTTCCGCCATGAAACAATTTGCCGCGACATTATCTTTTCGCAAGAGATTATGGATGAAGCTGGTGCGCGCGGCGGGGGTCGAACCCACAACCTTCGCCTTCGGAGGGCGACGCTCTATCCAATTGAGCTACGCGCGCAACCCTTTCAGAATATCGGCGCAAATTTTTTCCTCAATTGAAATTGCGGAGAATTTTTCCGCGAAAAAAATAAAAAAGGACGGCGCGAACGCCGTCCTGTGTTTCTTCCCGAAATGATTTATTGCTGCGGCGCCGGAGCCGGAGCAGCCGGAGCGGCAGCATTTCCAGCGCCGCCGCGTTGATAGCGTTGACGTATGGCCAGCTGCGCCTTTTGAAATTTATCGAATTGGTCCGGGGTCAGCACGTCTTTCAATTTCGTGGTAACGTCGTCACGGATTTTTTGCATTTTATCCCGGCGGTCTTGCTGAGACAGCGTTGTGTCCGCGCGCAGGTCTTTCAACTTTTGGTCGCGGTCGTCGAGAATGGGTTTGACCTTGGTCTTTTGGTCGTCGGTCAAAGCCAATTGCGTGGCCAATTGGTCAAGCGACGGGCCGCCCATCATGCGTCCGCCGCGTCCGCCGCCGGCTGCGGGCGCGTTGGTCGTCGGATTCGCCGGCGCGTTTGTATCTGCCGCAAGCAGTGCCGGACTCAAAGCCAGCAACCCGCCGACGGCGAGCATGGTTATCAATGTTTTTGTTTTCATATTTTTTCGGGTGTTCGTTGTTAAAAACGCCGCGTCGGTGTGAGAACGCGGATTGTCAAATTGGACGAATTGTTCCGAAAAAGGTTACAGGCAGGAAACTTTTTGCCGGACTGCGCCTCTCATTTGCGTGTTACTTGACAACAATTTACCATTGCTGTAACTGTAACAATAAGGAAGTATTGGAAAAAAACGCAGGGGGAATAAACACCAACTAGAAATATCGAAACTATGAAATTGAAACTCACGTCCATCGCCATTGCCGCGATTTTGTGCGCTGCAAATTCCAAAGCAACCATCCTGGGAATAACCACCAATTATAGCAAACTGAACGTCAGCCTGACGGTATATACGAATACGGCCACTACGACCAATAACGGCGTTGAACACACCAGCATTGGCCGCGCCCGGATTAGTAACAAGGAATTGTTAGCTGCTTTTGCCGACTGGAATGGCGTCACTATTTCCAACAAAATCCTTAGCGATCCCACCTGGAAAAATGCCCAACTGATTTATGACTGGCAAAGCAACCAGGTTTGTGTCGCGGACAGCAGCGGAACGAACATTTTATTTTATGCCGGAACCGGCATCAATTCCGGCGGCACAAACGGATTTTTCACGCTCAATTGGATTGACGGCACGGGGCCGTTTTCCCGGACGCGCGTAACTACAAATCCCGGTTCTGATAAATTCACTGAAGACGACCGGGGATTTTTTGAATACAGTTATTCCAACAGTAACACCGGTGATTCGACTGACGTTTGGGGGCGTGGCGGAAAAGTGGAACAGTTCGCGCAATACTGGGATTCAAACGGCAACTTCACGTCGTGGTCGGATTCGGAATCGTTCAGACCGATCAACGCCGATAATACGGTCGTTTTACACAACGAAAATTTTTGCGCCGTTGACGGCACAATTTCAGCGTCTGGAAAAGGAAAAGGTTCAAATCCTTTCCTGACACCCGACGAATAAACGCCTGCACAATTGCCAGTCCGGCCCGTCACGGACGGACTGGCAAAAAATTATGAAGCCAAAGTTTGTTTTTGCGCTGCTGTTTTCAACTCTGCTGATTGGTGGCATAATTTTTTTTGCTAAACAATCTTCCCAAAAATCGGCTGCCAAACCATTGTCCCCTGCCCTTGTTGAAACCGAAACTGCGCCTATCGCGCCGACTTCAATTGTATCAAGCAACCCTTCTAAAGACTCGCCTGCCTCGCCGGTAATTCCAAAACCTGTCTCCGATGAACAACGTCGAGCGGCAATTGACGCCGAAACAGAACGTCTTTCGTCGTGGGCAATGCAAAATGACTCCCAATCTCTTTCAAATATTCTTGGCGACTTGACGAGTCCCGAAAAAGAAATTCGCACCGCCGCCATCGAAGCCGCCAAACAATTTGGCAATGCCGCCGCCATTCCAACCTTGAAAGCCATTGCTGCCAAAGATAATGACGCTGAAGAACAAACCGCTTTGCTGGATGCCGCCGATTTTCTTTCGTTGCCCGGCGTGGACCTTGCCGGACAAAATTCCAAAACGTCGCGTGAATCACCACCCGCGCAAACGAATTTTTGACTAAAGTTTCCGCAGGATTTTTGCCGCCATTTCAACCGTTTTCTCAATGTCCGCCGTCGTATGCGCGGTGGAAATAAACCCGGATTCAAATTGTGACGGCGCGAGATAAATTCCCGCGTCCAACATTCCGTGGAAAAATTTCGCGAAACGCGCGCGGTCGGATTTCATGGCGTCGGC
>JAJPKI010000297.1 GCA_021323835.1 Verrucomicrobiota bacterium
CGTTGCGCCGGTCATCGCCGCCAGCATCGCGCGTCCGGATTGCTACAATCAAGTTTTCAACGTCGGCGCGGACAAGCCTTATTCCATCAACGAACTCGTGGACGTGGTGGCTAAAGCGATGGGCGCGACACCGCAGGTAAAAAAATTGGAAGCGCGCAATGAAGTCGTCCACGCTTATTCTGCACACGAAAAAGTGCAAAAATATTTCGGCGACCTGATTAAAAATGTTTCGCTCGAAGACGGCGTCGCCAAAATGGCGGCTTGGGCAAAAAAAGCCGGCGCGCGGCACGGCAAACCGTTTGAAGGAATCGAAGTTCGAAAAAATTTGCCGCCGTCGTGGGCGGCGCTGGAGAAAAAATAATCAACGCGGAGACAGCAGTTGCAACAATTCCGCATCGTCTTTGTGGACGACAATCATATTTGGCCCGCAAAAATCTTCCTGCCGATAATGATACTCGCGAAATTCGACGTAGTTCGGGTAAAGTTTCCCAACCTTGTAACCAAATTTTCCGAAAAATTCATAAGCATCGCGCAGCAAGAATTTTGAGACGATGTTCGTCGTGTTGTATTCGAATTGAACGAGACGAATCCGTCGCTCTAAAAACATTTTTTCAAATCCGCGCAAGACGCGCTCTTCCATTCCTTCGACGTCAATTTTCATCATGTCAATGGTTTTGACATCGTGCTCGCGGACATAGTCGTCACCGCGAATGACCGGGACTTCAAGCGATTTTGGAGCGGTCGATTCCGCCCCGGGCAACGCATAAGCCGCGCCCAAATGTTCTTCGTAAGCGGTTGTGCAATAATTTGACGTTTCGCGATAGAAGATTTTTATTTTATCGCTTCGGTCCGAAAGGCCAACCGGATTTAGAACAATCTTGCTCAAGCCCGAAACTTTTTTTTGTAATTCGGAAAAAACCGGCGGCGCAATTTCAAAGGCGTGGATAGTGACATCCGGCAAGTGGCGATGGCATGCCAGCGACCAATCGCCGACGTTCGCGCCGATATCGAAGGCGCATTGCAAATTTTTCACCGATGCCGTTTGTCGCAGCAGCCATTCTTCACCGTTGGACGCCATTTCAAAATTCCGGTTTTCATAAGCGCGCCAAATCAAATAAGAAAGTTGTCCAAGCCAGCGGCATGGCGCACTGCGACGATGGCGACACAGCCATTCCGCGGCGCGTTGCTGGAAATTTTTACTGCCTTCGCTCATTTATTTATTCTGAATTAAAGCTTGTGCCCGCGCACCGAAAAAATTTTCCCAATCAACTCCCGGCGCGAGACCGGAATTTTCCATGTGCGTAATAAGCGCAGGTGATGGCGACCAAAGCGTCCGGCGTCTTCCGAAAAGGATTTGCCGCCAAGCAAACCGCCATGCCATCGCGTGCGACGCAGTAAAAAATAATCCGTCCTTCGCGCTGCGAATCCATGACCATGGATTACAAACGCGCCGCTTCGTCAGCGCCATCCAAATCGCCAAATCGGAATTGTGATTGTAAGTTTTGAAAACTACCGACGATTCGGCCAACGCGTTTCGTCGCGCCATAAATGTAAGACAAGTTGACGTGACCATTCGCCACCGGCAATTGTCTTCAACAACTTCCTTGCCACGAATTTGATGGACATATTTTGAATCGAAATCCGCGTGATAATACGGCGTAACAAAATCAATTCCCGGATGTCGGCGCATAAAATTAACCGTGCGTTCGAGCGACCGCGGCAAATACAAATAATCGTCTTCGGCAAAATAAACCAAATCCGCGTCCGTTTGTTTGGATAAAATTTCCACCTGCCGGATGAATGTTGCGCCATTGCCTTCGCCGCCGAGCGGAATCAATTCCATCGGCGTGTTCGGAAAAATTTCTTTGAACAACCCCGCGTAAGCCGGCGGACAATTATCAAGCAGCACCCATAATTTGATTTTTAAATCGCCGAGACCTTCGCGAAATGTTTCCAGATTCAACCGCGCGAGCAGCAATTTTTCTTTGAAGCCAAAAATCGGGTCGCGCGAAACGCCCGGATAAATCCGGTAGCAAACGGCCAAATCAAATTTTGGTTTCGCTTCCATTTATTTTGCGTCCACGCGCGGCGGTCCAAATTTAATTGTTCGCTTCACTTCATCCCAGCGGTTTAAGCGGAATTTAAAAAAACGCAGCATCCAAAAATCAGAACGCTTGCGAAAGGCTGCGACCTCTTTTCGTTTTTTTAAAATGTGACCGCGCAATCGCCAGCAATCGGCCAGCACGCTCCAAAAACTGGCGCGTGCAAATGACAATCGCCGCAGCAAAAGTGCGCCGACGAGCGATTCGAAAAATAGCAGCACGATAAGCGGAATAATTGTCAGCAATAAAATGTGCCGGCAGTTTTTCAACAACGTCAAAATACAATTGCGATTGGTCAAAAAGCGTTTGCGGTCATTTGTGCGAAATTCCACCGTCGTGATTCCGCCTTGCGGATTCACGCCCGCCGCGCCGCGATGATGCAATCGCGCTTCAAAAATTCCTGCGACTTTATATCCCGCAATCCATGTGCGCCATGACAAGTCCGCGTCATCGGAATAAATGAAATATTCCGAATCGAACATTCCAATTTGATTGAAAACGTCCGCGCGAATCAAATAG
>JAJPKI010000024.1 GCA_021323835.1 Verrucomicrobiota bacterium
CGCGAGCATTCTGCAATTCATTCGTCGCCGAACGATTTGCCGCGTAATTCTTCAAATGAAATTCGCCGAGCGTCAGCAGCGCCATGTCCGCCGTCGGCGCATTGGAAAATTGCTGGAGAAAATCCGAGAGCTTTTGCGCCGCGCCGGTTAATTGATTTTGCGACGCGAGAATTTGTGCAATTTTCAGGACCGCTTCGCGCTGCCGGTCAACCGGCACGCTGGATTTCAGATTCTTTTGATATTCGGCGATGGCATCGTTCGGCAAACCGGATTTTTCAAACAAATCACCGCGCAACGCCGTTATGCCGGCATTCAAATCGCTGCCGCGCGCCATTTGCAAAAGATTCGTCGTCACCGCCAGCGCGCCCGGCAAATCGCCGGAAGCCGCAATGATGCGACACAATAAATCCAATCGCTGCCATTCCAAAGCCTGTGGCAAAATTTTTGGAGCGATGGAATTTAAAACTTCTGCTGCGCTGCCAAAATCCTGCAATTCAAATTTCGCCTGCGCCAAAAGCAATTGCCCGCGGGCGACGGTTTCAGCATCCGCATTTTTTTGACTCAAAACGCTATTGGTTCCAAGCAACGATTCCACTTGCGACCAGTTGTTCAATTTCGCCAGCGACGCGGCAGCCCCAACAATTCCTCGACCAACAAATGACGAATTCGAAAAATCCTGCGAGAGCGAAAGGAAGGTGTCCGCCGCATCCAAATAATTGCCCGATGCAAATTGCGATTCGCCAATCCAATAAACAAATTGGTCGCCAAAATTTTTCGCGCCGGATTGATTTACCTTGAGCAGCGCAATCGCGTCGGAAAATTTCTTTTGCTGAAATTCTGATTGTGCCTGCAGCAAAATTGCCTGCGGCGCGTTGGTTGAGTCGGGGAAATTTTGCCGGAATTGCGCAAATTCCAATTCCGCGCGGCTCCACATTTTCGCCTGAAACGCCGCCGTCGCTGCGGCAAATGCGCGTTGCTCGCTGGCGGCGAAAATTTTTCCGCCGCTCAAAATGAGCAAGAGCAGAATCAGAAATGATTGCCGGAAAAATTTCACTGCTTGGAATCGTAAATGAGTTGCGAGGCCGAAAAAAGCCGAAATCTTCGCGTCATTTCAAAACGCTTTTCAGATATTGGCCGGTGTAACTTCCAGAAATTTGAATAATTTTTTCCGGCGGCCCTTCCGCGACAATTTTTCCGCCGCCGCTGCCGCCTTCGGGGCCCAAATCAATAATCCAATCGGCGGTTTTAATCACATCCAAATTGTGCTCGATGATGAGCAGCGTGTTTCCGGTCTCGCGCAATTTGAAAAGCACTTCGAGCAATTTCGCCACGTCATGAAAATGCAGGCCGGTCGTCGGTTCGTCCAAAATGTAAAGCGTTTTGCCGGTCGCTTTGCGGCAAAGTTCCGTCGCCAGTTTCACGCGCTGCGCTTCGCCGCCGCTCAACGTCGTCGCCTGCTGGCCGAGATGAATGTAGCCGAGGCCGACTTCTGCGAGCGTCAGCAGCGGGTCATAAATTTTTGGAACGGCCCGAAAAAAATCCACTGCCTCATCCACCGTCATGTCCAAAACGTCCGCAATATTTTTCCCTTTGTAGGAAATTTCCAGCGTCTCGCGATTATATCTTTTGCCGCCACACGCTTCGCACGTCACGTAAACTGCCGGTAGAAAATTCATTTCAATTTTCAGCAAGCCGTCGCCTTCGCATTTTTCGCAGCGGCCGCCCTTGACATTGAAACTGAATCTGCCGGGTTCATAGCCGCGAACTTTCGCCGCGGGCAAGCGCGCGAACAAATCGCGGATGTGATTGAACATGCCGGTGTATGTGGCCGGATTGCTGCGCGGCGTCCGGCCAATCGGCGTCTGGTCAATCACGATGACTTTGTCGAGCGCTTCAAATCCTTTCAACGCGCGATGTGCGCCGGGAATTTCTTTCGAGCCATAAAATTTTCGGAACAGCGCGCGCTGCAAAATGTCGTTGACCAGCGTGCTTTTGCCGGAACCACTCACGCCGGTCACGCAAGTCAGCGTTCCGAGCGGAATGCGCACGTCAATGTTCTGCAAATTATTTTCCTTGGCGCCCAGCAACTCAAGCCAGCCTTTTTCTTCGCTCGGCGAATTTCGCTTTTTCGGAATTGGAATTTGCAATTCGCCGGTCAGATATTTTCCCGTGAGCGAATTTTTGTTCGTTAAAATTTCCGGCAACGGTCCGGCGGCAATCAATTCACCACCGTGACGCCCCGCGCCCGGCCCTAAATCCAAAATGTAATCGGCGTGGCGAATCGTATCAGCGTCATGCTCGACAACCAAAACCGTGTTGCCCAAATCGCGCAGGCCTTTGAGCGTGTGAAGCAGCCGGTCGTTGTCGCGCTGGTGCAAGCCGATGCTCGGCTCGTCCAAAACATAAAGCACGCCGACAAGCGCCGCGCCGATTTGCGTCGCAAGGCGAATTCGCTGCGCTTCGCCGCCGGACAACGTGCCGCTCTCGCGGTCGAGCGTAAGATAGCCGAGGCCGACATTTTTCAAAAATCCCAGCCGCGCGCGGATTTCCTTGATAACTTCGGCGGCAATTTTTAATTGAAACTCGGAAAGCTTGAGCGTCGCGAAAAATTCATCGGCTTTTTCCACGGACAAACCGCAAACATCCATGATGGACAGGCCGGGAATTTTAAGCGTTTTGGATTTTGAATTTTTAGTTTTGAATTCAGAAACAAACTCTCCGTCGCCGAGAGTCACGGCGAGAATTTCCGGCTTGAGCCGTTTGCCTTTGCACGCGTCGCAAAATTGCGGCGCCATGTATTGTTTGAGCCGGTTGCGGATAAATTCGCTCTCGCTTTCCGTCGCGTGACGTTCCAAATTCGGCAGCACGCCTTCAAATGGACGCGAAATTTTGCTGACTTTGCCCGCACGCCAAAATGAAAATTCAATTTCATCTTCGCCCGAACCGTGCAGCAAAACATTTTTGAAATCTTCCGGTAAATCCTTGAACTGCGTTTGCAAGTCTACGTTGAAATGCGATGCGACGGAACGCAGCAGCGCTTTGTAATAAATGTTCATCCGTTTGCCCGCGCGGCGCCATGGTTGAATCGCGCTTTCGAGCGGCTCTTCGGGATTCGGCACGACAAAATGTTCATCGAAAACCATTTTTTGGCCGAGGCCGTGGCAAACCGGACACGCACCGGCGGGCGCGTTGAACGAAAAATGTTTCGGCGTTGGTGGATCAAAACTTTTGCCCGTTGCCGGCGAACACATTTTGTTTGAGTGAAGCGTTTCAACCCATGCGTCCGCTTTTGTAGTTGGCTCTTGATGCAATGCCAGCAACACGCCTTCGCCCCAGCGCAATGCAGTTTCAACGGAATCGCCGAGGCGAACGCGAATTTTGTCATCAATCACGAGCCGATCCACGACGGCTTCGATGTTGTGAAATTTTTTCTTGTCGAGTTTCACTGGACGATTCGTGTCGCCAAGCTCAACCAATTCGCCATCAACGCGTGCGCGGACGAACCCTTCGCGCGCGAGGCGTTCCAGCACGTCGCGAAATTCTCCTTTTTGTCGGCGCACAACCGGCGCGAGCAGCATGACTTTGGTTTTTTGCGGCAGTGCGAGAATTTTGTTCACGATGTCGCTGGTGCTTTGCGTGGAAATCGGAACGCCGGTTTCAGGACAATGCGCCTGACCGATGTGCGCGTAAAGCAGGCGCAAGTAATCGTAAATCTCCGTCGTCGTCGCAATAATCGAGCGCGGACTGGAGCCGGAACTGCGTTGCTCAATTGCAATTGCGGGCGAAAGTCCTTCGATGAAATCCACGTCGGGCTTTTGCAATTGGTCGAGGAATTGCCGCGCGTAAGCGGAAAGCGATTCGACGTATTTACGCTGGCCTTCGGCGTAAATCGTGTCGAAGGCGAGCGAGGATTTGCCGCTGCCGCTCAAGCCGGTGATGACGACCAGTTTGTCGCGCGGAATTTGGAGCGTGAGGTTTTTGAGATTGTGCTCACGCGCGCCGCCAATTTTGATGAACTCTTTGCTCACTACAGTAAAATTTCAGATTGAATGAATCTGTTATTTTACATCAAAGCAACGGCGAAGGCAAAATTTTGAAGCTGCAAAATTATTTTTCGAACACAACACACATGCCGCAGCCGTTGTCCAATGGCGTAACTGCATCGTCAATTTGGGCCAGCGGCTCCATGAGTAAATGGAGCGCCTCGCGCACGGCCATTTTCTTTCCGAGGACTGCATCCATTCGCACCAGGGCGCGCAACCACGCCGGATGTTTTTCGAAATCATTTTTGAATGTATTGGCAATATCACCGACTGGTTGAAATGTGCTGTAAAGTTTTTTGAATCGGATTTCTTTAAAGCCGTGCTTCAAAAATCGCGCGCGCAACTGGCTCGGCAATTCGAGGCCGACGTGGCCGGGAATGTCCACAAAATGTTTTTCGAAAAAGCCGGGGATTTTTTTTGCCCGCCGAAACCAAATGTTGTTGCAATCGGTTTCAATCACATGAACCGTCCGCCCGCCGGGTTTCAACACACGATACATTTCGGAAAAGAGAACGTCTTTTTTATCGAAGGGAATGTGGCCGAGCACATCACTGGAAACAATGTAATCAAAACTGTTGTCGGCAAACGGCATTTGATAGCCGCCGGCGTGATAAACTTCCGCGTAAAGTTTTTTTGCCATCGGCAACAGTTCCAGCACCGGGTCAATGCCAATAACTTTGCCGTAATTACAAAAATAATGACGTCCACCGCCGCAGCCCAAATCAAGAATCAAACGATTTTTGTCACCGTGCGCCATTTCGTTGTAAAAAATCCGGTCGCGACGGCCAAAAAACGAAGTTTTAATCCGAACGGTATTTAAGAATGAAAGAAATTTGTTCTCGCTGATTTTTTGCCGCAACGCCGCGCTGTCCGACCAGGCGTTTTTTTGTTTTTCCTCAAATTCGCCTTCGTTGAATTTTTCCGCGTCGGTCAAAAACGAAAGAATGCCGCCAAGCACGGGAAATTTTCGACCGCATTTCGGGCAATGCCATTGCGAACCGGCTTGAACAATTTCAACGCGGCAATCAGGGCAGACGAGTTTGGTCAGCATTTTTTAAGATTGCAGTTTTGAAGAAAATGAAACAACGAAATTTTTACAAATCTTCTTAATGCAAACGAAAATATAATTGATTCCAGTCGTCCACCTTAAAGAAGGTTGGATAAATCATGTTGGTCGTCGTGGCGGTAAATGGAGTGCCGAAGTTGTCCCAATTAATCAAATTGGTTGAAATTTGAAGCTGATAATCGTAACCGACATTGAGACTCGAAAATTTTGGATAAACGGCTTTACCCAAATCAACTGTCGGGCTGCCAAAAGGAATTCCGCTTTCAATTTGATAAAACTGGAAGACTTCATCGCTGGAAAATGCGCGATTGTAAACGCGGAAATCGTCAATCGCTCCAATATATCGCGGCTGAGTGAAACTAAATTCATCGCCGCGCCAGCAGCCGATAGACGTCAGAATTGACGGATCCAAATCGTCAGGAATGGAAAAATCTCCGCTGTTTGCTCCGGATAAAATGCCGTTGATGTAAACAGCGCATGAACTCGTATCAAAAACCACAACGATTTGCTGCCATGCTTGCGTTGAAATTACTGACGAGCTCGCCACCACAGGCGCTCCGTTTTGAGGATGAAAATAAATTATGCCCGGCTGTTGGTCGTTGTATCCGCCAAAGCCATCAGTTGTTCCGCCGATAGAAAGCGCGGCGTAAGTATTAATTCCATTGTGCTGCTTCACCAAAATGCCGCCGGAAACAATTGTGTCTGGTTTTATCCACACAGTAATTGTGCCTGCGGACAGTGAATTAATGGCGTCGGACGGAATATCAATTCTGCTGGAGTCGTCATCGGTTTCTTCGTCAACCGTATTGGTAACATAAACAGCGCGATTGGTGTTGCCAAAACGATCAGCGATATAAAAGCAATTGGAAGAAGTAATTCCGTCAAAATGATTTCCACTTTGGTCAAGAGCGTCTCCGTTAAATGAATAATATGCAACCAAGCCGTTTGTCAAAAATGATTGTCCCAAAACGCTCAATGCAGAAATAAACAATACCATTAAAACAGTAAAGCGTATCAACTTCATGACATTTTTTAATGCGGTATTTGTCATGCGTCAACCATCAAAGTTCCAACACGCCAATGCCATATATGCTCTGGTTTGGATTTTCAATGTATTCCCGGCTTTTGTATTTCGTTTTAATTTCACGCCAAAATTTGTCCACGTCGCATTTCCATTCCGGAGGGTGGGTGCAAATATCGTGAAAAGCAACAATTCCGCCATCACGGACAAGAGGACTATACATTTCGAAATCTTTTTTTACTCCCTCATAAGTGTGATCTCCATCTATGAAAAGAAAATCAATTTTATCAGGTAGAATTTTTTTTAGATCTTCCCATGTCGCCGGCAAATGAGAATCAACGCGTAATAAATACAACGATTGTTTAGGCTGCGTAAACCTGCGATAGACTAACGTCCGCCATTTTGGGTAACCGCCGCCGTGCATTCCGCCCGGCAAATCAATGCTCACCAGCGTGGCGGCAGAATCCGCAAGTGCGCACCAAACCGCTAAAGTGCCGCCCTTGGCTGTTCCGATTTCAACAACAACTTTGGGCTTCCGCTGTTTCACCAATTCAGCCAATTGTTCCAACTCAGACTGAAATTGCGAAGGGGCAATTAAACTTCCCGCTGTATTGAGCGTGAAATTAACAACTTCTTTGGAAGATTTACCGTGTGGCAGACGCAACGAAAAAAAACGAATTGCCTGTCCAATTTGTTGGAAATAAAGAATGATTTTTTGAAATAGCGGCTTGATTCCTTCTTTGCGGATGGTGCGCCATGCAATTTGAACTTCGTAAATCATTCCCGATATTAAAATGGGAACGGATTATTTTTGCACGCAAATATCACGGCGAAATTTCTACCAACCGATAAAACCGTTGCGCTCCCAGCGGCGCCGTTTGCGAACCGTCATCAGTGAAGGTGAAATTGCCGTTGCTCGATGTAATAATTTGCGGGTCAGTGTTCCACGGTTGCGCCAAGTTGTCCGTCCATTGCACTTGAAATTCAGCAGTCGGTGATGCAGTCCAATTGAGCGTCGTTGCACTGCCGGACATTGAAATGCTGCTGACAATGACGCTACTAAACTGGCCGGCAACGTCGAAATTCACTTTAATACCGTAATTGACGGTAAAGTTATTCGTATTTTGCACGCCGAGATAATATGTTTGCCCGTCATAAATATTCGGCGGCGGCTGGAGATTTGCCGCATTAGTCGTGCTCAACAACGTCGAGCCGCTTGTGCCGCCGAAAAGGAAAATATTCGTCGTTTGAGGACTGTTGGTGTCGAACCAAATGTTCAGCGGCGCGCTGGCAAAGAGCAGCAGATTGGTCGCGTAATTCGCTGTAGCGGGGACATTGATTTTATACCAAGCGATGTCACCTGCAGGAATGAATTGATTGCTCTGTCCAATGCCGCCATTCAAGCTGGAGGCAGTGGCATTGGTATTGGCAAACACGAATTGCAATTGCCAACCCACAAGCGCGTTGGTCAAACTCGCACCCGTGCGAGCATCCTGGATTTCCAACGTCCAACTACCATGCGCATTTTCGCCAAGGAAAGCATCAAGAGATTGTTCCGGCAAATAGTATGCATTGGTAAGAATTACATTGGTTATTAATAAAAATGGCTGTGAATTCCGTTCAATCACATAAGAACTTGGACTTAAACTTTGATCTTCTGGAAAATCATTCCAAGTATTTGCCGGCGTGTTTGCAGTTGAACCCCAGTAATACAACCTGTTTTCATTTTTCCCCAACCCGGGGTTATCATCGGGCTGCCCCACCCACCAGTTGGTATACACCCATGGTTCACCTGTTTCCCAAGTCCATCCGCCGCCAGGTTCCACAGCACCGTTAGTCTGAATCCCTCCTATAGCAGGACCATCACCTCCGCCAAACCAATTTCCAAAAAAGGCAGGAGAATCAATTAAGCTAAAAACAAAATCGTTTTCCGCCGACGAAGTTATTGTTGCCAAGTAGCCTCCTTCAATATGGGCAATTTGGTCGGACTGATCCCATGTAAAACCATTTGTCAGGACAGCCTTATACCAGTGCCCATTTCCATTCCATTGTGTCCAGCCCGCATTTGATATTGTCGTGCCTGCAGACAAACCTACTGCATCCAGAAAGACGCCATCCGTGCCTGCCGTATTTGTAGAAATAAATGCCAAATGTGTAGATGAAGATGTGGCGGTGAACACAAAGGATGTTGTCTGCCAGTTCAGGCTTCCAAAACTATTTGCCAAAGTGGGATTCACAATCCCCAATGTGCCGCTATCAATAATAACAGCTGCTTGCGGAGAAACGGCGGAAGGATTTTTTGTATAGGCGAAATTCAATGTATAGACTGTGCCGGGAATCGTTGTAATGTTTGTTGAAATTCCACCGGGATTACTCCCGTTTATGTCAATGTAATAACCGCCGCCGTAAGGAACACCATTGAAGGGCGGGCCGTTGGTCAGCACATCTACGTCTCCAAAATCAACAAACCATCCTTCGGCAAAATATTGTCCCGCAGAAGATCCGTAATTGCCGACACCACCTTCAAAACTATTTGACCATACGGTTGCAAGATTCGTTATTGGACCAGTCGTCACATTTGTTGCAAAACCATTAGTAAACAGCGCGGGGGCATATTTGATGGGCGTCGTCGTCAAATTTGTATCTTCAGTAAAGGTCAGGTAAAAAACATTGGTTGTTACATTCGTCACCAGGACCGATGTAATCGTATTCGTTTGCAGGGTAAAATTGGTAGTAATTGTCGCATTTGGGGCGACGAAGAAGTCCAACAACATTCCCGGCTCAACGCTGGTCAATTTGAACATTGTTTTATTCGTTGTAGCTGTAAATGTCGTTGAATAGGTTTGCCAAGTCATGTTGCTTCCATATAACACAACATTTGTCGGACCTACATTAACCATTGCTTCAGCAAGATTAGTCGAAAATGATTTGGCCGAGTCAAATTTGCCCGCGCTGCCAAGATTGTAAATAGCCTTGATTTCAGATGCTGACAAAACACGACCATAAAAGCTGACTTCGTCCAGCATTCCCTGAAAAGGCGATGGCGTAAAAACACCGGCAGGCCTTTTCCCAAGGTAGAGGTCAAACCCCGGCGTGGGCGACCAACTGCCGATATTTTTATTGGTTATCATCGCGCCATTACAATACAACGACAATAAACCACTAACCTTGTTGTAGGACATAACAACATGTTGCCAAACGTTCGGCGTCACATTGCCCCCGGGCGTTTGCACGAAATGGTCCGCACCGCTTGGATCAACTATGTCGCCAAGGAACACGCCACCGTTGTAAAATTCTAAATGGCAACCAATGCCGCTTAAAGCGCCGGAATTATTGTTCCATTCAACTAATGTCATGAAAGGCGAAAGAGCAAAATTGGTGGTTGTGGGATTAGCCCAAGTATCCAACGTAAAACCTGCATAATTCGACACGTCTAAAGTAGAATTGGCCGGAACTTTCACATATGTAGGAGTGGTGCCGTCCAATTGAAATGCTGTTCCAACTTCTCCATTTGTATAGCCAGTTACGCTTGCTGCGTTTGTCAGAGTAAATTCATCCAACAAAATTCCCGGCTGCAAGCCAGAAATTGAAAGCTTGGTTAAATTCGTTGTGGCTGTAAAAGTAGTCTTGTAAACCTGCCAAATCGTGTTGCTGCCGCAGAGCGTGACATTGGTTCCGCCGATGCTTACAGCAGCCTCCGCCAGATTTGTTGAAAAGGATTTGGTCGAATCAAATTTTCCAGAAGCGCCAAGATTATAGATAGCTTTGACCTCGCTTGGCGAAAGGGGGCGATTATAAATGGACGCCTCATCAATCAATCCGTTCCAAAAATATCCAGGCAATACTCCTTGTGTTTCCGCATTTCCTCCGATGTATGCAGGGTAACTATTTTGCGCTATCGTGCCTGTTGCTGTCGCCGAAGCGTCCAACGCTCCATCTACATACAGGTATTTAGTTTTTCCATCATATACCCCCACCAGATAATGCCATAAACCATCATTAATATTCTTGCTACCAGCCAAATCCTGGTTGCTCAAGCCAACCGTAGTAAAGGCAGCTGTTGAGCCATTGCTGTTGCGGCGCAACTCCCATGATGAATTGCCTTTCGTCAGTATGCCATCCCAACCAGCGCCAGAAAATTGTCCAACTTTGACCCACGCATCAACCGTAATTCTATTGGTAAATACATTTAGAGAAGGCGAATTCGGAATTGAAACATAATTGGAAATGGTTCCATTTAGGGAGAACGCCGTGGCCACTTCCCCATTGGTATAGGCACCAGTAGTTACAATATTCGTGGTCAAACTTACAGCATCTAAAAGAACACCGCTTGGCGAGCCGTTGTAATTTGTCGTCTGAAAAACAAGATGTGTAGATGGAGATACTGCCGTAAAAACAACGGACGTCGTTTGCCATTGAAGGTTCGCCCAGGAATTAGCTTGGTTCGGACTCAATTTTATGGCCAGATTGTTTGAATTAATCCAAACATCTGCTCGCGGAACAAAGGCACCTGCAAAATATGTCTGGCTATCGGGGTTTCGCGCATAGGCAAAACGAAGGATGTAAGACATGCCCGGAATAGTTTGAGCTATGTTGGTAGAAATAATCGCAGGATTATTAGGGTCTCCTGTTAAATCAATATAATTAGTGCCACTAAAAGCAGTCGAGCCTGCCGGATTTCCATTATAAAGCACATCCAAATCTCCAATAGGGTCAACATACCACCCTTCTGCAAAATAGGAATTTGCCGAAACGCTGAGACGGCTCCCTTCAAACCCATTAGTCCATACGATTATGACGTTCGTCGTCGAGGCTGGTATAAAAGTTCCATCATTACTACCGACTGAATCCAATGCGTTGCTTTCACCGCGCCACATACTCACCGCACCGGGACCGCGATAGGCAAATGACAAAGTATAAGTCGTTCCCACTGTTGTTGGTAAATTGGTTGAAATCGTTCCGCTGGCTAACGCTAGAAAATTCGTTCCGTGATAAACTGTGTTGGTGTCAGTCACAAGGCTTACTTGATTTGAATTAACCGTAAAGCCTGCAACCACTTGGCCATTGGTAAAATCTGCCGCGGTATAGCCTTCAAAGCCGTTGGTAAATCCAGTTGAATTTGTCACGCCAAAAAAAGTCCCATTATTTCCATCTACAGAATCCAGCGCATTACTCTCACCGCGCCACATGCTCACTGCGCCGGGACCACGATAGCCAAATGATACGGTGTAGCTTTGTCCGGGAATGGTATTCAAGTTGGTAGAAATTCCGCCGTTGGCGAGCGCGAGAAAATTGGTTCCATTGAAAACAGTATTGGTGTCCGTAACCAGGCTCACTTGGTTGGTTAAAACCGCCCAGCCCGAAACAACTTGGCCGCTTACATAATCCGTTGAAGTCAAACCTTCAAAACTATTTGTAAAAACAATGGAATTAGTCACGAACGTGATGTTCGTCGTCACGATGACAATATTCGTCGGCACGCTGATAACATTGGTCACCGCTACACTGGCACCCGCGCCATTGGTGTTCGCGCCGCCGCGTTCTTCCATCAGCAACACACGCGTGCCGGTGTCTTGATGCACCAAATGAAAAATCAAATCCGAAATCCGCGGATGTTGCACGGCGATGCCTACATTCAACGACGCAATCGGCAAATTCGTTGCCACAAAAATCGTGTCCGAATCGCTCACGGCATCGTCGAGAATCGCGGAGGAATTCGTGTCCGTGAAATTAAAATTATCGCCCGAGCCTTGAAACGTCAAAACGACGCCGACGCCGACGGTTTGCGAAATAGTCTGGCTCGGATTAAATACGCCAATCCAATAACGTCCCGGCTGAATTGGCGGCACGTCCGTCGGCCCGACGTTCAAGGAATTGGTTAGCCCAACACCGCCACCTCCAAGCGGCAAACCATTCGTCAACGCCACCGGTCCTTTGTCCGCGTTCGTCAAATTGGGAATCGCACCTAATCGCACGACGAGTTGCAACGGATTGGCCGGGTCGGGCGTCGTCGTCAAATTCGTCCCATTGATGAGCATGTTGGTCACACCTGCAGGCACGTCAATGAAAGTGTAAAACCAATTCGTCGGCGAAATGGTCGCGGTAATTCCTTTCGTCGGGTCGGGATGTTTTTCGATGAGCAGCGAGAAACTCTGGATGCTGCCCGTTTGCGATTGTGAATTGTCCACTTCGCTCAAAATCCAGACGCCGACCGCCTGTCGTCCGAGAAAATTTTGCAAGCTACCCGGGCCGTCCGCGGGTTGCGAACCGATTAAATTCGTCGTCGTGTTTTGGTCAAAAATATTTGTATAAGGACCGGGCGGCGGCGGATAAGACGGCGAATTGGTTAATTGTTCGTGATTGTTCAAAATCACGGTCACGTTTCCACCTTTGGTGTCGCCATGCGTGAGCGTGCCGACAAGGTCGCCAAAATTTTGATGTAAAATTGTATTCGTAACGACG
>JAJPKI010000198.1 GCA_021323835.1 Verrucomicrobiota bacterium
ACGGCATCAAGGAACGCTTCAAGACGTTCCGCATCGTCGTAACCTGTGATGGCGGGAAGACCCGCGCGATCCAAGACGCGCGCCCCCGGTTCCAATTGCCAGACGACTTGCAGTTCCTCGCCCAGAGAATCTTCATCCACGGAAACGAGAGTGACCAAGCCTTCACGCGTCGGTGCGAACAATTCGCGGAACGCGGACGTGCCAACATCATTCACAACCCACTGACGCCGCCGCACCTCGACCAACTGACCCTGTTCCGGGAATGCGCCCCCATTACGAAACGCAAGAGTCGAAACAGAATCGGCCTTGCTCATGATGATTTTCGTCCAGCGACGGGACGCGTGCGGTTGGCTCGCTCTTTGGCAACGAAATCTTGAACGTGATTCACCAGACTGCGACCGATGGCTTGCGCTAACTTTACCGGAACAGCATTGCCGATAAGACGGCCGAGCGTCCCAATGCGGAGTGGTTCTCCGGGTCTTATAAAACGATACGTCTTCGGAAAACTTTGTATGATTGCGCCTTCGCGCAACGAGATGGCGCGATCCTGTTCAGGATGTCCAAAGCGGCCGTTGCCGAAACCGAAAAATTGCGTGGTCATCGTGGGCGCGGGTTCGTCCCAAGTCATACGTCCATAAACACTCGGATATGTCTTGCCGGATTTTTTCTTATGACAGGCGGCAACCAACCTTGCATCCCAATCACGCCAAGTGCCACCTGGCTTTGAAGCGCGGATGCGACGCAAGTTTCTGGGAGAGAGATCTGCGGAGTGATGCAACGGGTCGCGCGGATGAACGCCGCCTGCCGATAAGGCGGGCAGTTTTGAAATGGATTGCCTGACAGTGCGCGGTTTATCGGCGTGTGTCGGCGAAATCAATTCGACGAGACCAAGTTTAGATGCGAGAAGCACAAGCCGTTCGCGTTGCTGCGGGACACCGTAGTCCGCCGATTTGACGACCTGATATGAAACATTGTATTTCGCGCCTTCAAGAGCAGCGATGAATTCCGCAAAAATGGATTGCTCGGCGAGGCGTGGCACATTTTCCATCGTGATCAAAGTCGGCGCGGTTTCGAGGGCGAGTCTCTGAAATTCGGCGAGCAGATTCCACCTTCCGTCCTTCTCTGCGGTTTTTCCCTGACGGTAAAGTGAAAATGGCTGGCAGGGGGCGCAACCGGCGAGCAACGTAAAACGGGAATTGCCCCAAAGCCGGATGATTTCCGAGGCATCCAATTTCTGCACCGATTTGAGAAGGAAGCGGGTCCGATTATTGAATGAAAACGGATATTCACAAGCGGCGTCGACATCAACTCCAAGCCGAACATTGATGCCAGCCGCCTTCAACCCGCGAGTGAGGCCGCCAGCGCCGCAAAATAAATCCACTGCACAAATCTTGTTCATTCCTTCTGATTCCGGTCGGTCTATCTTAATTTTCAATTCCTTACGGTTTCAATATTTTCGACGATTTCCCCAAGCAACCAATCTTTGTTGGCATCACCCGGCTCTTCGTAGCAACGGTGATACAGTTCACGCATTTTTTCGCGCGGCATCGCATGCAAACGTCGGCGATATTCATCCGCGACAATTTCACTGAATTCCTTCGCCAACTGTCTATCGTCGCCGCAAATTTCCAGCGTAAGTTCGTCCAGCGCCCATGGCTCGCCAGGGCTTACAGCGTCGCGAATTCGTCGTTCAATTTCAGGCCGGAATACCATGTTCTTTCCTCTAAATTGGTTATGTTTTATAGTGCCTCTCCTCTTTCCGAAGAGCAACCGTTTTCAGAATGAAACGAAAAATCATCCAATTTTTAGGACGGAAAATTTTTCGCCCGGGTTTGTGATCTTCATTTGCAGTTCAAAGCAATCGAAAATGTTACAGCCGACGCCACCACGGAAACCAACATGAAATTTTTCCGTTTGGTTCAATCGGCGGCAGAATTGTTTTCTCAAACCCTTTTTCACAGTGAACCAAAACGCATTCGTGCTTTCGCAAATTTCGCAGCGCATACGGTTTAATTTTGTGTTCGTCCTGGTGATGATAACTGCGGTTGGCAAGGCCGTTGGAAAATCCCCAATTTCGTTTTGTGACTTGTCGCTGCCCAAGAAAATCCGCGCTTTCGACCGCTCCGGCCTCATCGGCTGCTTTGAAAATCATTCGATTGCGTAAATTCAATGTAAGAACTTTTGCCTTGTCCGCGCCAAGCGGCGGCACGAATGATGTTGACGATTGTGCTGCGGCGACAAGCGTTGCATTTGCCTCACGTAACACGTCCACGCTGTTGTAATCGCTCATACCGTCTTCGCTGGCTGTGACAAATCGCTGTGCTTCATCCGCCCAAAGGATCAAAAGATTATCATTCGCACGTTCAGCTTTTGATTTGTCGAACCGGCGCAAAACGTGCGTGTAAAACAGCATTTTCAAAAAAGTGTTTATGTATCGGCGTTCGGTCTGAAATTTTTGCGGCATGGCCACGCAAATGATTTTGCCACGGTCAATTTCGGAAAGCTCAAACGTATTTTGTCCGGCACAAAAAACCTCGGCGATTTCCGGCGTCAAAAAATAGTGGAGATAATTGGCGATGGTTTCTTTTACGCCGCCGAATTGTTCGGGCGGCTGGTCACGGTAGCGGTTTAGAAAATGGCTGATTAATGTGTCGTGCCGCTCCGTTCGCGTCAACGGGTCGCTTGCCAATTCAGACAAAACATCTTCAAGCGATGAGTCATCAAGTAAAATTTCGTGCGCATTCTCAAGGGTTACATCCCAGCCACTCAAATAAAGAGCTTCCAGCGCAAGCGCAATGTGCGTTTGGGCTTGGTTCTTGAAAAATGCCTTGTCGCCTTGCTGTCCCAAACTCGTGGCCGTGTCCACAATGAATTTTGCATAAGTGCTGAATGGGATTTTGCGGTCGGAAAGCAAATTGTAAGAGTGAATCGGTTTCCAATCAGCGGGCGCATCGTGCGGCCTCACTTGCAATAAAATTAAATCGTTCTGTCGGTGAAAATGGCCGGCCATTTCTTTCAGCGTTTCGTGATACACGCCTTTGTCGTCAATGCAAAGACCTCCCCACAATTTTTCATGCTCGAAAACTTGATATAGCAACTGCGTGATGCCGGAGCGGGTTTTGCCGGAGCCGGTGTCGCCGGTGATTAACCAACCGCGACAAAAATCTTCGCGAGTCCACGATAAGCCTTTCAGTTTTACAATGTGCCGTGCCGCACCTGGCTTCGTCATTGCAAAAATTCCAAAACCGGAAAAAAGCGCGGCAAAAATCCAAGAATACGGCGCGGCAAGGGCCGAAGCAAAATAGACGGCCGCCATAAATGAAAACGCGCCGGTGATAATGCTCAATATTTTCATGTCAGAGAAAAAGTTTCCCGATGAACATTCCGATGATCAGCATAAGGACGGCAACCAACGCGACGGTAAAATAAGGGAAGAGCCACAAATCATTTCTCATTTTTGGCACGGTGCGAAGTTCGCAAGTCAGCTCGCCACTTTGTTTTGAAAATGTTTTACCGATTTCTGTGAGCTGTTCCATTTCGTGCCGGAACAATTGGCTCGGGTCGGCGGCACGACTGTTTTCCATCAGAATCTCCCAAAGCTCTACAAATGCCATGTGCGGGTCGTTATCGCTGACGACATGGTGTTTCTTTTTCCATTCGGCGAGAGCTTTCTGCAAATCGGCTTTTCGAGAAGCGTCATTCATGCGCCGCTCCTTTTTCTTTGACTGATTTTTTTGGCGGCAACAAAAGGTCGATGGCCGATTCGATTTGCTCGTTGAATTCCCATTGCCAGTCTTTCAACCGAATCCGATCTACGATAAAGAATTTTTCGCTACGCAGCGCAGGCGTGATGGTGGTGGCAGCCTGATTCAAAGCCACTACCAGCCAATTATCGAGCATCGGCATTTCAACTTCCTTTCCGTTCAATTCATCAAGAAGTCGCGCGCGTGTTTTGCTTTTGTCATAAATGTCGAACTGCTTGCCAAAGAAACGATTTTTGACGACAACATAACTGGCCTTGTCGTTGAATTGTTCCGCCAAGATTTGAAGTTGCTTCACGCTGTCTGGGTCATGGCTCACCGGCGAAATTAAAGTTAATGAAGCATTAAATTCTTTAAGCGCATCGAATGCATTCCTCATGTTGAAAAAGCGAAGAAAAATATCTGTGGAGGCGGCACGGCAATCCACCATCACAAGTGAATGCCTGCTCAATTCAACGAATATTTGATCAAT
>JAJPKI010000030.1 GCA_021323835.1 Verrucomicrobiota bacterium
AGATTTGCCCGGTGTGCGTTATCACATCGTGCGCGGCACGCTTGACGCCGCGGGGGTTGAAAAACGTCGTGTGAGCCGTTCCAAATACGACGTGAAAAAACCTAAAGATAAAGCCGCCGCAGCCGCTGCGAAATAATTTCAATTCAACGATAAACTTTTAACTATTTAAGACTCATGTCCCGCAGACGACAAGCAGCTAAACGGCCAATGGCCAAGGACGGAAAATTTCACAGCACGCTGGTGACGCGATTGGTCAACACCGTGATGCACTCCGGCAAAAAGAGCACGGCACAACGCATCGTTTACGGCGCGTTTGATACCATTTCCGAAAAAAATCCGGCGAGCAATCCGATTGAAATTTTGCAACGCGCCGTGGACAACGCCAAGCCGCGCATTGAAACCAAGGCGCGTCGTGTCGGCGGCGCGACTTATCAAGTGCCGCTGGAAATTCCGAGCGACCGTCAGAATGCTTTGGCGTTACGCTGGATTGTAGATTTCGCGGACGCGCGCAAAGGCACGCCGATGAAGGCCGCGCTCGCGGCGGAAATTCTCGAAGCGTATCAGGGGCAGGGGAACGCCATCCGCAAGCGCGATGAAGTTCACAAGATGGCGCAGGCGAACAAGGCGTTTGCACATTTCCGCTGGTAAAATAATTTTCTCCACGAAAGCCGAGATTGAAAAATCTCGGCTTTTTTTGCTATCGAGAGGAAGTTATTTTCCTGACGGATGTTTTCGTCGTAGTCGCAAGACAACGACCAGAACTAGCATTCCAAAAATCGACATGGGTCCCCATAATAATCGTGTGACTTGCCAGAAATTATTGTGTTTTGCTGTCAGGATTGTTACCACGCCATTAGATATGGAATAGCCAAATGTCGGATTCTGGTTGACCCCCCATTGCTTTACGAATCCAACACCTTCAACCATTGCCGTCCTTGACCAGTAAGAACCGTTGTCATGTGCGCCACTGTAGTCAATGTCGAGAATACCATTGCTGCCGTTGGTTAATGTTCCAAAGGCAATGGCAGTTAAAAGTGGTTGTCCGTGTTGATCCTTGGTTGCAGCAATTTGGGCTACGTCAGATACACCATTTTCAAAATCCACGGGTTGAGAGAATTGATAGACTAGCGGAAAGTCATGAACTTTTTCCCAAAAGCCGGCTGTTACCTTGACATACGAATTGAAGTTAATGACATACGGTCCGCCTCCGCACGTTGCAAATTGGTCCGAGCCAAGAGTAAGGAAGGAATTTTGCCTGCTTCTGAGGAGTGCCGGTGATTTGTAGATAATACCCAGTGATTGCGAGGGGGTATTTCCGCCATCTACAACCACTCCACTTCCAAAATGAAGGAAGCTGTTTGGCGGGTAAGATGTGCCGTTGCACGAGACGAAGAAGTTATCCCGCTCCGAGAATTGAACCAACTGGCTGCACGCCCAGATGCCCTCTGCGAGACCTGCGAATACGCAATCATGAATATTCAATTTATTATCGCATTCGACAAAAATGCCAATCAGCAAGTTACTTGCATCCAGCGAGGATGCAATATAGTTAAATGATTGCTTGCCGTATCTTGTGTCAATGCGGTAATCCGGCCTGCCAAAAGCACAATCCGACATTTCACCGCCCTCAAATTCACCGGCAATAAAACACTTTGGCGCATTTGTCGCGCTTTTGAACGTAATGTCATGAATGTCCAGGATTGGAGTAAGTGGAAAAAAAGGCGCTTGGAAGGAATAAGTCATGTTTGTCTCAAAGAAGATAAAGGCTGTTTGCCACGGCGCGGTCAAAAGAGTTGTTATAGAGCAACTGTTCGTAGGTGTGGCGTCAACAATGATTGTCTTTCCCATGCCAGCGCCGCGCAAAGCCCAATTATTTGCGAATTTTACATTTGTGTAGCAAATATAAACCCCCGTCTCGAACCGGATGAGCCCGGCGTCATTGAGCGCATTCGCGTTGAATTGAACCAAATTATCCAATTCTTGAAGTCCGCAAGTTAGCGAGTTCGTGAACTGATATGTCACTGTATACGGCAGTCCCAGCGCATCATTGGTCGTCAAAACAACCGTATGGTTCCGGTCGGGAAAAATCAAAGCATCGTAAACGACAACCGAAGATGGAAAGTTCGGCGACATATTTTTGGAGACATCAGCGGCGTTTGACGGGATTCCCTTACCGCCAAAAATTAGAAGAACGAACAATATGGACGCAATCAACAAAGACGCATGATGTTTCATTTCAATTCCGATTTCTTTCCCATGACAGCAAGTATTTAATTATCTTCCTGTCCCGATGGGTTGCAACCTTTTTCAAAACATTCCTTTAAAAACTCTCCATTTGTTTCTTTGTTCTGTTTTGAAGCGTTGAAACGCAAAAACAAAACAATGCAACAGTGCTTTCAATGCTTCATTAATCAATTTTCCCCCGCCAAAAACCTTGATTACTATTTTTATTCGCGTATATTCCACGTTCCTTTTAATTAATTTATGAGCGCAGTCATGGACAAAGAAAAATCGGCCACGGTCAATTCGCCCAAGCGTGAATACACGCTCGAGCGCACCCGCAACATCGGCATCGCCGCGCACATTGACGCGGGCAAAACGACCACGACCGAGCGTATCCTCTTTTACACCGGCCTGATTCACAAAATCGGCGACGTGGATGACGGCAACACCGTCACCGACTGGATGGAACAGGAACGCGAACGCGGCATTACGATTACGTCCGCCGCCGTGACCTGCTTCTGGACGCAGAAATGCAGCAAGCCCGGTGAAGATGGAATTTACAAAGCGTTCAAAGACGTTCCGCATCGCATCAACATCATTGACACTCCCGGCCACGTGGATTTCACGGCGGAAGTGGAACGCTCCATGCGCGTCCTCGACGGCGCGGTCGCGGTGTTCTGCGGCGTTGCCGGCGTGCAGCCGCAATCCGAAACCGTTTGGCGTCAGGCGACCAAATACAAAGTGCCGCGCATCGCGTTCGTCAACAAGATGGACCGCACTGGCGCGAATTTTGAAAATGCCCTCAACGACATGCGCACGAAATTGCGCGCGTATGCGTTTCCGATTTTCCTGCCCATCGGCGCCGGCCCGACCGAAGCTGAAGGCAAAGCGGTCACCACTGGTTTTGAAGGCGTGATTGACGTGGTCAACCAGAAGGTCGTCATGTGGGGTCCGACCGAAGCCAACGAAGGCTTGAACTACGAAGTCAAAGACATTCCTGCCGAACATCAGGAACGCGCCAAGGCCGCGCTCGCGGAATTGATTGACGCCGTCTCGAACAAAGACGACGCGATTGCCGAATTGGTGCTCGAAGATAAACCGATTACGCCGCAAGCGTTGAAAGCCGCCATTCGCCGGCTCACTTGCAAAATTGAAATCATTCCCGTTCTCTGCGGTTCAGCTTTCAAAAAGAAAGCCGTGCAAGTTCTCGTGGACGCAGTTGTGGATTATTTGCCGAGTCCGCTCGACGTTCCCGGCGCGGAAGGTCACGAACCCGGCACGGAAAACGTTGTCAAAGTTGAAACGGGCGACAGCAACAAATTCTGCTCGCTGGCGTTCAAACTTTGGACCGACCCTTACGCGGGCAAGCTGGTTTTCTTCCGCGTTTATTCCGGCATGTTGAAAAAGGGCGACACCATTTACAATCCGCGCACGCGCAAACGCGAACGCGTCAGCCGCCTCATGATTATTCAAGGCAGCGAACGCAAAGACATTGACGCCGTTTATTCCGGCGACATTGCCGCGCTCGTCGGTCTGCGCAACATCACCACCGGCGACACGTTGTGCGACGAAAATTTTGACGTGGCCCTCGAACCGCCGACGTTCCCCGAGCCGGTCATCAGCATGGCCGTCGAACCGAAGACCAAGCAGGATCGCGACAAGATGTCCGAAGGCTTGCAACGTCTCGCCGAAGAAGACCCGACGTTCCGCTGTTTCACGAATGAGGAAACCGGCCAGCTCATCATCGCGGGCATGGGCGAATTGCATTTGGAAATCATCATTGACCGCCTCAAGCGCGAATTCAAAGTGGACGCCAACACCGGCGCGCCGCAAATCGCGTATCGCGAAACCATCACCAAACCGGCGGACGGCGAAGGCAAATTCATCCGTCAATCCGGCGGACGCGGTCAATACGGCCACGCGCTTGTCAAAGTTCAGCCCAACGAAAAAGGCAAAGGCATCGAAGTCGAAAACGAAATCGTCGGTGGCGCGATTCCCAAGGAATACATTCCGGCGGTCATTGACGGCATCGAAGAAGCCATTAAAGGCGGCGTGTATGCGGGCTATCAAGTCATTGACATCAAAGTGCAAGTCGTGGACGGCACGTTCCACGAAGTGGACTCGAACGAACTCGCGTTCAAGATGGCCGGCATTTTCGCGCTCAAAGACGCGTTCAAGAAAGCCGCGCCGATTCTGCTCGAGCCCATCATGAAAGTCGAATTGACGACGCCTGACGAATATCAGGGCGATTTGATTGGCGACATCACGCGCCGTCGCGGAATGATCATCAACATCGAAGCCAAGCAGGGACAAACGATTGTGAACGCGCAAGTGC